>JAZNGJ010000045.1:0-20447 GCA_045576415.1 Faecousia sp.
CCCATGTACAAGTAAGATTTTCACCAATCATGCCAAGGGTTTTACCCTTGGCATGATTTGAATTAGAGAAAGGACGTTTACCTATGCTGAAGAACATTCCTCCCATTCTCTCCCCCGAACTGCTGAAGGTTCTGGCCGAAATGGGCCACTCTGACCGCATTTGCATCGGCGACGGCAATTTCCCCGGCGCCCGGATGGCAAAGGCCAAGAACGCTATCTTTATCCGTGCCGACGGCCACGGCGTACCCGAACTGCTGGAAGCCATCCTGCAGGTGATCCCGTTGGATACCTATGTGGACACCCCTGCCATGATCATGGAAGTGGGCGAGCAGGATAAGGGTCTGGAGATCCCCATCTGGAAGACCTACAAGGAGATCGTTGCCAAGCATGATGACCGGGGCGCGGCTGCCGTGGGTCAGTATGAGCGTTTTAAGTTCTACGACGAGGCACAGGACTGCTACTGCATCATTCAGACCGGCGAAACTGCCATCTATGCCAACATCATCCTGCAGAAGGGTGTTATCAAGTAACATATGGATAAGGTGATATCTGTTATCCAGACTGCGCTGCCGGTATTTCTGGCGCTGGCACTGGGTATGCTGTGCCGCAGCCGAAACTTCCTCAGCCGGGAAGGTGTGGATGCGCTGAAAAAGGTGGTCATCAATCTGACGCTGCCGTTTGTGCTGGTGAATGCCTTTGCCACGGCGGAGTATTCTGCCGCCGCGCTGATCCTGCCGGCGCTGATGTTCGGCGTTTGCTGTCTTGCCCTGGGTCTGGGATTCCTGGCTGTTAAGATATTCCGGATCAAGGGCCGACTGACAGCGTTTCTGGCTTCCGGCTTTGAGGCAGGAATGCTGGGTTATGCCCTGTTTGTGCTGCTGTTCCCGGATGTCAGTGTTTCCCAGTTTGCCCTGCCGGATATCGGACAGACACTGTTTGTGTTTACTCTGTATAAAATTTTGCTGTCCGGCAAACGGGACTGGAAAGCCATTGGCAAAGATATGGCCACTACGCCCATTTTGTGGGCAGTGGCTGCCGGTATTCTCATCGGAGCTACAGGTCTTTACGGTAAGATGGAGCAGTGGGGCGTCAGCGGTGTGCTGAATGCCTGCACCGATTTCCTGTCCGCACCTACCGGCATGATCATTCTGCTGACGGTCGGTTATGATCTGGTGATCAAGGAGATCCCGTGGAAAAAGACAGCGGGCTTTATCGTCATGCGTCTGGTGATCATGGTGATCTGCCTTGGTGTTTCCGTGGCGCTGAACCGACTGGCGCTGGGCGGTATGCTCTTTGAGGGCGCGATGATCCTGATGCTGATCCTGCCGCCGCCCTATGTGATCCCCGTGTTTGCCGATGAGCCTGCGGAGCGGGTAAGTGTATCCTCTGCGCTGTCTGCCATGACGCTGGTGACCATCGTGCTGTTCGCGCTGATGTCTGTTGTTGTGGGGATGCAATAAAAGCGGGAGGGCTTGCGATGATTCAATTGCGATATAAAAAATGGCAGGCGGATATCCTGCCGGAGCATGGCATGAACACGGTTCGCCTGACCTGTGACGGCGAGCATATCCTGCGCGACCCGGCAGGAACGGAAAATCTGGAAACCTCCTGCCTTCACGGAACGCCTCTGCTGCTGCCCCCCAACCGGACGGAATTTGGCCGGTTTTCCTTTGACGGAAAAGAATATCAGCTCCCCATCAATGAGGAGCTGAGACAAAATCATCTGCATGGATTCCTGCGCTTTCAGCCCTTTTCGGTGACAGAACAGTCGGAGATCCATGCGGTGGCGGAGTATGAAAACAAGGGGGATATTTTCCCGTTTCCCTTTGGGATTCGTGTGACCTGCCGACTGGATGAAAAGGGCTATCATCAGGAATTCGCCATCACAAATACCGGAAATACGGATATGCCGCTGGCATTCGGTATACACAGCAATTTTGAGGAGAAGGACTATTTCCGCATTCCGCTGGATAAGCAGTATATCATCAACGAGCGGTGCATCCCGGTAGGGGAGCCGGCAGAGTTGGATCAGCGGCAGAAGCAGTACCGGGACGGCATGAAGCCTGACGGGAAGGATATTGACGGCTTTTACACCTCCGGCGGGAATGCCGCGCGGATCGGCCGGATGGAATATCGGGTCTCGGAGAATTTCAATCAGTGGATCCTCTACAACCGGGGCGGGGACCAAGGCTTCATCAGCATCGAGCCCCAGTGCGGCGCGGTCAACTGCTTGAATAATGGCCGTGGGTTGCTTCGTTTGGCGTCCGGTAAAACCGAAATATTCTGCACTTTGATCCGCATAGCGGAAAACTAAACTGTTTCATCGGCGGCTTCCGGATCACGTTTCCGGAAGGCCGTCGGGGAAACCCCATACCGTTTCTTAAAAGCATTGCTGAAGTAGTATGCGTCCTGATAGCCGCATGCCAAGGCAATGCTTTTAATTGGTTGTGCGGTGTTCAGCAGATGCTCCCGGGCGGTTTTTAAGCGGAAATTGATGATATATTCCGAGGGGGTGACGCCAACAGCGGCTTCAAAACGGCGCAGAAGCTGCACATAGGACATGCCGAGCTCCTGGGCGATGGCAGGAAGGTTCAGCTTGGTTTGAATATCGGAATGGATGATCCGCAGAAAACGGTCGATTGCGGCATCCTGGGGGATGCTTTCCTGCTTTTTCCGGGCGTCAGCCATGATATACAGGGAAAGGATGCTGTCGAGGATCGCGTGCTGACAGAACAGCTCCTCGGCATACAGGCCGCTGTACAGCTCGTCCAAATAGGACACGTTGCTGGCAAGCCAATCACTGCTGTGCAGAGCCAGTTTACTGGAAGTGAAAATATTTACATCTATGGTGAAGCGGAACAGAAACATTTCCAATGGACGGGTGACATAGCGCAGGTACCGGACGCCTTTTTGAAATAAAACACATTCATTTTCCGATACTTCTGTTTCTCCGCTTCCGTCGTCAAAAAGGAAGCTTCCCGCCTTAACAATGCCTAAAATGTGATCATTCGGGATAAAATCTTCATATAAAAACTTATCCCGAATGACTTTTTTGAATACCAGCAGTTCTGTTTTCATATCGTGATCGCTCCTGCTTGCAATATGATAGAAAATTACATCCTTATTATAGAAAAATACATTTACATTGTCAATGCCGCGTCTTAGAATGCAGATAGAGAGGAGTGATGGAATTGGAAAGAAAAACGGTTCTGATCACAGGCGGTGGGCGAAACATCGGTCTGGAGATCACAAAGTCCTTTGCCGAGCGGGGCTATGACATCGCCATTACCGGGCGCAGCGAAGCTGCGGTGCAGGAAATTGCGCAGTCGTTGGAAAAGGAATATTCGCAGGTCCGGATCCGTGGCTACGCGCTGGAGCTTTCCAGCATGGCAAGTATCCGGGCACTGATGGAGCGCCTGGAGATCGATATGCCCCGGATCGATACACTGGTGTGCAACGCAGGCCATCTTGGCGTGGATTTGGATATCTATACCACTACGGAAGAAGATTACGATGCGGTGTTTGATACCAATGTCAAGGGAAATTTCTTCCTTATTCAGGCGGTATCCAAGGGCATGATGAAAGCGAAAAAGGGCAGCATCGTGCTGATGAGCTCCGTCCAGAGCAAGGGCGCGGTGGAGGGAAGAACGGTCTACGGCGCGACTAAGGGTGCGCTGAATGTGTTGAATAAGTACTTGGCCTATGATCTGGCGCCCTATGGCATTCGGGTCAATGCGGTGGTGGTGGGTGCTGTCCATACCCGGCGGTGGGATGAGCTGCCGGAAGAAATTTGCAAGGAACGCCGCAGAGCGTATCCGCTGGGCCGGGAAGCTTCCGGACGCGAAGTGGGCGATGCGGTACTGTTTTTGGCAGAGGATACTTCCGCTGCAATCACCGGAACGGAAGTTTGCATCGATTCCGGGCTGCTGGTGGGTATCCAGTCCTACAAAGAACGGAAAAAACATATTTGACTGAGGGGGATACAGCATGAAGATTACAGATATTAAAACATTTACCGTGGATTCCTACAGAACCAACTGGACTTTTGTAAAAGTAGAAACCGACGAAGGCCTCTACGGCTGGGGTGAAGCATCTCTCGGCACCAACGAAAATGCATTGGAGGGCATGGTCAAGGACCTGAAACGTCTGATCGTAGGCCGGAATCCCTTTGAGATCGAGAAAATGCTCTTCGAAGTCTACCGGGATATGTACTGGAAGGGCGGCCCTGTGCTTCACAGCGCCCTTAGCGGCGTGGAGATGGCCATGTGGGACATCATGGGTAAGGCGCTGAATGTGCCGGTATCCACCCTGCTTGGCGGCAAGATCCGGGATAAGGTGAAAATGTACGCTAATGCATGGTTCGTCGGTGCCAAGACACCGGAGGAATTTGCCCGATATGCCAAAAAGACTGTGGATCTGGGCATCAAGGCGCTAAAATTCGATCCCTTTGGTTCTTCCCATATGACCATCACCAATGAGCAGCTGGCTTATTCCAGTACTATTGTGGGTGCTGTCCGGGATGCCATTGGCCCCAACAACGATATTCTCATTGAGTGCCACGGCCGCTTTAACCCCGTCACCGCACTGAAGATCAGCCGGGAGATGGAACAGTACAACCCCATGCTGATGGAAGAGCCCTGTCCGCCTGACTATGTGGATTCCATGGCCGATGTGACCGCAAAGTCCCACATCGCCATTTCCGGCGGCGAGCGGATCTACGGCAAGCACGCCTTCATGGATTATCTGAACAAGAATGCGGTGAACATTCTGCAGCCGGATATTTTCCACGCTGGCGGCATCTACGAGGGCAAAAAGGTGGCGGCCATGGCGGAAGCCCGGCATATGTCCGTTTCTTTCCACAATCCCAGCGGCCCGGTGTCCAATGCGGCAATTTTGCAGCTGGCGGCAACGGTACCCAACTTCCTGATCCATGAGATCATGTTGACGGACTGCTCCTTCCGCAAGCAGGCATCCAATGAGGAGGTCGTTTTCGAGGATGGTTACATTAAGGTGAATGACAAGCCCGGCCTTGGTATTGACCTGAACGAAGAGGTGCTGCTGAGCCGGCCCTACAAGCCCAGAAATCTGCGGCATTACACCGGCGATGTAACCAATATCCGGCCCAAGTCCGATACAGTGTATTATTTCAAGGGCTTGGAAGATGTGGTATTTGATTGAGCAAAGCAAAAGCGCGCTGCTTTCGCAGCGCGCTTTTTTCTATGAAAATCAGATGAATCTTGCGATAGCGGCATCGATCATGGCAGCAGCCTTATCGACGACGGTTGCATCCTGCTCGAACAGGTTTGCCAGAGGTGCGCGAACACCGCCAAACTTCAGGCCTTCCCGCTTCTCCAGCACGCCCTTGATCACGGCGTACATATTGCCCTTGGCGGAGCACAGGGTGTAGATAATGTTATCAATATCATACTGCAGCTCCCGGGCGGTTGCCAGATCACCGGCGTTGACCAGTGCGTCCATCTTTACGAACAACTCGGGCATGACGGAGTAGGTACCGCCGATGCCGCCGTCAGCGCCCATGACACGGCCGCTGATAAACTGCTCATCGGGTCCGTTGAAGACGACGAAGCCATCCTTGCCGCGGTTCTGGGTACCGATATCCTTGAACTGCTGAATGTCCTGCACGGGCATGGAGGAGTTCTTAACGCCGACCACCTTGGGGTTCTTCAGCATTTCCCTCAGCAGGGGCAGGGCAAGGGTAGTGCCGGCCAGCTGAGGAATGTTGTAGATAATGAAATCGGTGTTGGGAGCGGCGGCGGAAATGTCATTCCAGTACTGGGCGATGGCATGCTCGGGCAGCTTGAAATAGATGGGAGGGATGGCGGCGATGGCATCCACGCCCAGAGATTCAGCGTGGGCAGCCAGCTCCTGAGAGTCTCTGGTGTTGTTGCAGGCAACATGGGCGATGATGGTCAGCTTGCCTTCGGCTGCCTTAACGGCATGCTCCAGAGTCTTTTTGCGGTCAGCAACGCTCTGGTAGATGCACTCGCCGGAAGAACCGCCAACATAGATGCCCTTGACGCCCTTGCTCACCAGCCAGCGGGTATATGCCTCGGTACGCTCGCCGGAAATATTGCCCTCGTCGTCGTAGCAGGCATAGAATGCGGGGATGACACCTTGATACTTGGAAATGTCCATAATACTGTACCTCTTTCCTTATTTTGTATGTTATTCGCTTAAAATTTCACCCATCATCTGCTCCAACATGATCAGGCAGCGGGGCACATGGAAGGGGCCTTTGAAGGTGGAACCCTTGCAGGCAGGCTCTGTGGGCTTGCCGTCCCGGCGCAGATAGCCGTACCACTCGCCGTAGGGAGCATCTGCAAAATACTGCTTGCAGTAGTCAAGGATCTGATAGAAGATATCCAGATATCTTTCGTCCTTGGTGTCGCGGTAGATCATCATGGAAGCGATCAGCGCTTCGTTATGGGGCCACCAGAGCTTCATATCATGCTCATAGGCTTCGGGAGGATTACCCAGGCAGTCCATGAAATAAAGGATTCCGCCGTATTCCTTATCCCAGCCCTTTTGGAAGGCCATGTCAAAGACATTGACGGCCTTTGCATGAAGTTCCTGATCGCCGGTAGCGTTTGCCCGCTCCATAACGAACCAGCTGCACTCGATATCGTGACCGGGGTTGACCATGCGGCCGTCGGTGAAGTTCAAACGGGCAGTGCCGTCCGGAGCAACGCTTTCCAGTGTGCAGCCAAGCTCAGGTTTGACATGGTATTTGAAGATATCGCTCACACACTCGTCCGCGCGGGCATCATACAGTGCCCCATTTTCGGGGTCCACACGCTTCAGTACACTGGTGACGTTCAGCAAAATCATGGGGATACCCAGAGCGCGGCCGGTTCGGGTCTCGGGAATGGTCTTGGGGCCCATGCCGGTGGGGTCGATCATGCCGTGGTTCAGATCCCAGTACATATCGTAGGCTCTGCGGGCCCTTTCCAGATGTTCTTTCTTGCCGGTGACGCCATAGTACTCGGCGTTGGCAATGCAGTAGAAGGCTTCGCTGTAGCAGTACCGGCGCTGGCGCAGGGGCTGGCCGTCCTCGGTGACGGTGAAATACAGCCGTCCGCCGGCAGCGTGGTTGATGCAGTGGTCCTCAAGAAAATCGATGCAGCTTTTGGAAGCAGCAAGCCATTCGTCCTTCACGCCATATACATGGCACAGGTAGGAGAAGATCCAGCCGCAGCGGCCCTGCATCCAGACGCTCTTATCGGTAGAGAAGATCTTACCGGTGCGGTCCAAACAGGTGTAAACACCGCCGTGGACGTGATCGAGGCCATTTTTCAGCCAGAAATCAGCGCAGGTTTCCAGCTGTGACCGTAGCCATTGGCGCTCTGCAAGCATTCTTTGACGATCCATAAATATCCCTCCGTATTATTTGATAAGTTGAGGAACCAGACCAATCAGATGCTCTGCCAGTGTGGCGTGGCCCTTTTTGGTCAGGTGCATATAGTCGATCTGGTTAAACTCGCAGTGAAGCTCCTGGGCATCCAGATGATGGACTCCGGGCTGCCGGCAGTATAATTTATAGTAATGAGCCAGCTCCTGGGATTTTTCCACGCAGCCTGCGCCCATGCCAGCGGTGCCTACGCCGTGGTACATACCCTCACCAATATGAGGGGGCGCGATGACCAGAATATTGGGGCCTTTTTTGCCCCAGACGCCGGACTGGATGGCCTTATTAACCAGACGGCCCATGCCCATGCCGATGCAGGCGGCGTTCATACTGAAGCGTTCCTTGGTGTCATTGGTACCCAGCATGATGATCAGCAGATCCACGGGGGCGTGGCTGCGCATGCAGGGCGTGACATAGTCGAGGGCGGAAAGACCTTCGGTCAGCGGATCGTCAAAAACGGTGGTACGACCGCTCAGACCTTCCTCCAGAACCAGATAATCGTCCCCGAGACCGGCCTGCAGCAACCGGGGCCATCGCTCGTTTTCGTTAAATCGGCCACCGCCGTCGGCGCAATCTTTTGGATCGGCGCAGTAGCCGTGGGTATTGGAATCGCCCAAACATAAAATATGATGCTTCATTATGGCTTTCCTTTCAGCGTATCGTTGTTTTGGTGGATGTTATCTGCTTGGCGCAGATCTTTGGCCAAATAATAGCTGATGCCGGCGATGATCTGAAGCACTGTGGTGACCACCAGGAGCCACTCCGCAGGAATAAAAGCGGCGATGGCGGTAGCGGTCATAGTACCGGCGTTGTGCAGCAGCATACGCCAAGCGTTAAAAGGACCGGCGATGTCTGCCGGAACCACATAGCGCATCAGCGATGGAACGGCGTATTCGATAAAGGTGCGTCCCAGGATCGCGGCAGCGAAGGCAAAATAAAAAAGGGAAGTGTTTTTTGTTAGTATAAAAGGCAGAGGAAGGAATGTCAAGGTACACACAAGAATTGCAGTTCTAAGGGATATTTTGTGAGAGAAAATGGTAAATCCCAAGCATCCGATGATGGTCGCAATGGCCTGTACGGATACGATAGAAAGGGAAACACTTTCTCCAAGACCCAATGCCAGAGTAATGGTTGCCATGACGGAAACGGTACCGTAACCGAAGCCCCGGAAAAAGTTGGCAGGGATCAGCTTGAAAAACAGCGGATATCGCAGCAGGGCTGTAAGGGGGAGCGCCGGCTGCTTGCTTTTGGGAACCGGCCCGGAATTCAGAGGGATGATGGGCGTATAGCGCCAATGAAGCAGAGCGCTCAAAAGCATCAGTGCTGCTGAGACGATGCAGGCGTACAGCATCAGCTGGGAATAGGAAAGAAACGTGCGCAGCCAGGAGATCGCCACACCGGTAACCAGGGATAGCGCGGATGCTACAAGACCGCTTATGGACAGCACATCTCCGTATTCCGAGGGTCTATACATATAATATGGGAGCTTATAGCCGCAGATCGTGAACAGTGCCACAGAAACAGACTGCAAAAGGCAGATCAAAGTCAGTGTGGCGAAGGATGCCACGGATGCAGACTTCCAAAGGCAAAGGGGAATGTAGCAAAGATACAGCACTGCGTGAGGGATCTCTATGATCACAGTGCGCTTGATCAGATCCCCTTTATCCGCCCACTGAGAGCAGAGGGAGATCGTCATCACATTGGCGGCGTATACGATGGTGGTGTGAATATAGATCCACTGGCTGGAAAAACCCAGATTGGAGAGAAAAATCTGCATGATCGGCCCGGTGGAGCACAGCAGGGCAATGGCACGGGCGGCGCCTGCCGCAATGGTACGAATCGCATTTTTTCTCGAATCGCTCATGATATCGGTTCGCCCTCTTCCTTAATCCTGCTGCTTATGTGCTTTTCGGTACTGACCGGGGGTCAGTCCGGTCTTTTGCTTGAAGAACCGGACAAATCCGGAGATATCGCTGTTGCCGATCTCTGCAGTGATATCCTGCAGGGACATATCGGTCTGTGTCAGTAAAAAAGTGGATTTCTCGATGCGCTTGTTGGAAACATACTCAGAAAGGCTGACACCGGTTTGGGCCTTGAACAGCTTGCGCATGTACTGAGGCGAGATGGCGAAATGCTCTGCCATATTCTTGATCTGGAAATCATAAGATAGGCAATGAGCGTCGATATACTCCACCAACCGCGCACCCATGCCGGACTGCACCAGCGTCGCAGGCGCTGCTGCCATATTCGTGCTGGTTTCCAGAAGAGCAACAAGTTCGGCGAAGAAGCTTTCGACAGATTCCTGATCAACAAGATCGGCAATGTTCAGTGGCGCACTGTTCAAATTGATAATATCAGCGTAATGCTTGTGTTTATTTATAATAGAGGAAATCTCGTAGCAGATATATTTAGATGTATGCAGGTCGCAGCTCTTAAGTTTCAGAACGGAACGGATAGCCTGCAGTGCGGAGATGGCATCTTCTGTGTTGCGGGATAACAGTGCGGCGTCCAGATGCTCCAGCTCATAGGAGGGGTAGCTGACAGAGAGGACGGGCGAACCGGCACTGGAAATTTCGGGCGTGATCAGGCTGTTCTTGCCGTAAACAAGACGGTAGTCAAGGGCGGCGGTGCTTTCGATATAGGATCTGGCGGCCAATTTGCGTGAATCACAGAAGGAGCCCATTCCGATAGACACAGTAAGCTGCTCCTGTTCCTGCAGCCGGACCATCATCGCCTGCATGGTATCCCGGTACAGAGCAGGATCGTTGCTGTCGCTGTTGATCACAAGAACAAGCTTTCCGTCGGAGAGAAGATCCTTTGCTTGCAGCTGGTAACAGAATGGCAGACCGGCGCGGATGGCATCAAAAATTCGGTCAAACTCTACGGAAGGCGCGCCCGAGCCGTCTTCTTCCACCAGCAGACTGCAGACGGCAAAATAAGGCTTATCCAGCCGGATGTTCAGCGCAGCGCAGGATTTCTGGAATGACTCCTCAGAAGAGAAGCTTCCGCTGATCAGTTCTGCCAGCAAATGATCGATCATGCTCTGGCGGGGGATATTTGCAGATACCGGAAGGGAAGAGGATTCTTTAAAGGCTTGCGGCACAGCGGCGTTATCGGGGACGGTACTGTTGCGAAGCCAATTGGTGATGCGGAGCATGGGGCGGTAGCCGCGGCGGGTATTGGTCGTGATCAAAATGATACCAAGGAGAATGGCGAGGACCAAAAAAGCAACGCTGAATACGCCCTGGGTCTGCAAAGCGCTATAGGCAATGTCCTTGGGGAGGAAGCGTACATAGATCAAACCGGTCTCGGAGGAGCGGCTGACAAACAGGAGGATATTGCTGTCCGGCAGCTCAGCAAAGCCCTCGTCACAAATTTCCGGATGGGCATGTATGTAATCACAGATCTCGGAAACATAGCCGTCAGTCATGCGGGAGGTCAGCTTGCTCAAAGGCAGGCCGGTGGGGCTTAAGAGCAGCATTCCTTCTTCAGAGGCGGTTTGGGAGGCCTGAAGTATATCTCGGATATGATCCTGCCGGATCACCATGCAAGCACATCTTGAGACGGTGGAGCCGTCCGTATGGAACATATAAAACAGCGGTGAGATCAGATACAGATTAGAACTTTGCCCGTTGCCTGCGCTGGCCCAGTAGGAGGTATCGGAGGCATTCTGCATCATTTGGATCCAATGCTCCGCTGTGCCGCCGCTGCCAACCATATCCTTTATAAAATGCTGGGACTGGATGCTGTCGGAAGTGAAGCTGCTGTTGGCAGAGCAGAACGAATCACTATCGCGGATATACAGGATCATATCGGTGAGCGCGGAGTGGGTGCTTACGATATCCTTGATGCAGCTTTGGGCGGCCACCGGATCGGACAGAATGGAGTAGCGGTATAGCTCCGGATTCCGTCCTGCGTAAGTGATGGTATCCTGCAGCTCCAGAAAGGTAGAGTCCAAAGAAGACTGTAGCAGCTCAACGGAAGCAGTATTGGAGCCGATGATTTCTTGCTTCAGGATCGAGCCACTGTATACAAGAGAAAGAAAAATCAGCGCGATCGGCAAAAAAACAGACAGCGCATACAGCAATATCTGTCGCAGAACAGGCGTTGCACTCTTTGAAAGCTTCATTTTGAGAGGATTCCTTTCTAAAAAAACTGAAATGGTCAAAAAATCGAAATCTATTATTTGTGTAATATTGCCAAAGAGAGTGGGTTAATGAATGGGTGGATGACACGCTCATTATAACGTATTGGACAAAAAAATGCAACCCTTTTGGAATCTGGTTTCTCTTTCGCATATTTTTTTGTGGCAAGTTTCGATTCTTCCAATTGCAAAAGAGCGTCTTACGGGTTAAAATACGTTTGTGAAATTCGCACAGTATACCACGAAGGGAGCAGAATCAAAGTGACCAAAGCACAAACCAAGCTTCCGGATCAACCTGTTATCTTGTCCGGAAAGAAAAAACTGTTAAAAAAAATATGGGACTACCGGGAAATGTACGCATTTCTGTTTTTGGCGGTTCTAACCACTCTGATCTTCAGCTACGGTACTATGTACGGTCAGATCATGGCCTTCCAGAATGTCCGTCTGGGCGATATCATCGGCCAGGCCGAATGGGTCGGTCTGTATCAGTTTGATCTGTTCTTCAACGGACTGTGGTTCGACACGGTTCTCTGGAATACTATGAAGTACGCCATCGCTGGCAACCTGTGCTACTGGCCTGCCGCTCTGGCTCTGGCTCTGATGCTGCACAACTGTACCAGATCCGGCTTGAAGAAGGCGGCTCAGAACCTTACATATATTCCCCACCTGCTTTCTCTGATCGTCGTTTTCTCCATCGTCGACCTGTTTATCAACCATCACTACGGTTTGATCAACATCCTGCTGACCCAGATCACCGGCGTGGAGAGCAACCTGAACTTCTACCTGATGGAAAATGCCATCCTGCCCCTGTACCTGATCATCGGTATCTGGCAGAGCACCGGCAACTCCGCCATCATCTATATTGCAACGCTATCCTCTGTGGACGAGGAAATGACTGAGGCTGCCCGTATCGACGGCTGTAACAAGTGGCATCTGATCTGGGATATTCAGATCCCCACCATCATGCCCACCATCGTTACCCTGCTGATCATGAATATGGCTTCGCTCTTTGCTGTCGGCACCGAGAAGCTGCTGCTGATGCAGAACGACCTGAACCTGCGGCAGACCGAAGTTATCGGCACCTATACCTATAAGCTGACCGTCACGCAGGCCCGTTATGGCTTTACCACCGCTGTCGGCTTTTTCCAGAACATCATCAATCTGGTCATGATGTTCATCATCAACTGGCTAGGCGACAAGCTGGCCGGCATCTCCGTTATTTAAGGAGGGCGATCAAATGGCTAAGCTTACCGGTAAATACGCTCTCGCCGAAAAAGGCGACCGTTCCTTTAATATTATCAATAATACCCTGCTGGTGATCTTCTCTCTGGTCATCATCTATCCTCTGTGGTTCGTTATCATCTGCTCCTTCTCCGAGCCGGATGCGATCTCCACGGGTAAGGTCCTTTTGTGGCCCGTTGGCTTCAATGTGGATGGCTATACGGAGCTGCTCGATACTGACACCGTCTGGATCGGCTACCGCAATACTCTGATCTATGCTGTCATCAGCACCGTGTGGATGCTCATCAGACTGCTGCCCGCAGCTTATGCGCTGACCCGCCGTGATCTGCCCGGCCGCAGATGGATCACCCTGTTCTTCATGCTGACCATGTACTTCAGCGGCGGCATGGTACCCAAGTTCGTCATGATCTCCAACATGGGCTGGTTCAATAACCCCGCGGCTATCCTGTTCACCGGTGCAATCGGTGCCAGTGCTCTGGTTATCGTCCGTTCCTACTTCGATACCAATATTCCCGATGCCCTGTTTGACGCTGCCCGGATCGACGGCTGCAGCTACACCCGCTTCTTCCTGCGAGTGGTGCTCCCCCTGTCCGGCCCCATCATCGCCATTCAGGTCCTGGGCTCTGTGCAGGGTGCTTTCAACACGTATCTGGATGCGGAAATGTACCTGAAGGATCAGAAGTACTGGACCCTGCAGCAGGCCATCCGCCGGATCGCCACCGCCACCACCGAATTTCAGGGCGATCCCGCCCTCATGACCCCGGAGGAGTGGGCGGAGTTTGAAGCTCTGTCCAGAAAGGCGAAGCTCATCAAGTACACTTCTGTTATCGTGGGTTCCGTTCCCATGATCGTGCTGTATCCCTTCATCCAGCGCTATTTCGTTAAGGGCATCATGGTCGGCTCCGTCAAGGGCTGATACGTGTGTCCCCCGCTCCTTTATGCAAGGGAGCCTTATCCCCGGCGTTAAGCGTTAGCAAAACGCAAAATATAAATTAGGAGGAAACCTAAATGAAAAAGCTGTTAGCTCTGTTGCTGGCGGTTGTCATGGTTCTCGCTCTGGTAGCTTGCGCTCCCGTCGATGATCCTAAGGACAGCACCCCCCCTGCAACAAACACCAAGCCCGCTGAAGGCGAAACTACCACCACTGCCCCTCAGGCAAAGGTTGAGTTCCCCCTGGAAGAGGAAGTCACCCTCGTCGTGACCGGTAGCGTCCGTGCTGGCGTTGAGAACATCGAGAAGGCACTGGCTGCCAACCAGACTTGGAAGAAGCTCTACGAGCGCACCAATGTCAAGGTCGTGTTCCAGACCTGCGCTGATCAGGATACCCTGAACGCTCTGCTGAACATCAACAATGTTGGCGACATCATCCTGAACAGCGGCATTATCCCCAACGAAGCCGCTGCTTCCGACCTGATCAACTCCGGCAAGCTGGCTCCCATCACTGAGTATGTCATGAACCCCAATATCATGCCCAACTTCCATGAGCGTGTTATTGCCAAGAACCCTGCCGTTCCCGGTAACTTCGCATCTCCCGACGGCGAGATCTACATCATGGGTTCCTACAGTGAAGATAAGTCCAATTATCTGGAGTCCTCCTGCTGGATCAACAAGACCTGGCTGGATGCTGCCAATATGACCATTGAAGATGTTTCCACCATTGAAGGTCTGGAAAAGTTCTTTGACTGGGTTCTGGCTAACGACTGTAACGGCGACGGCGACAAAACCGACGAGCTGCCCTATGCTGCTTACCAGCTGGGCTCCGCCTTCATCGAAGGTCTGCTGGGTATGTGGGGCGTTCCCACCAAGGACCAGACCAATGAAGGCTACATCTTCGTTGAAGACGACGAAGTCAAGTTCGCTCCTCTGACCGAGAACTGGAAGGACTTCATCACCACCATGAAGAAGTGGCTGGACAAGGGCTATCTGTATGAGGATTACCTGCTGGGCCACGACGGCGACGGCATGCCCCTGTACGAGCATCGTCAGAACGAGTACTGGCGTGACAACGGCGAACCCGAGCGTGTTGCTTTCTACACCGGCAACGGCGTTCCCACCCGTAACAAAGGCACCAAGATGCCCGAAGGCACTGAAATGTGCGAGTACATCTCCATCCTGCCTCCCAAGGTAGAAGGCTACGAGACCCGTTGGTACATGCATCCCGGCTTCATGGGCACCAAGAACTCCTGGTGCATCAGCGCTGCTTCCGAACACAAGGACATCGCCTGCGCATGGATGGATCAGTTCTACTCCCTGGAGATCACCGTTGAGGCTGCTATCGGCGTTCCCGGCACCAAGTGGACTGTCGCCGATGCTGACGGCAAGCTCTCTTCTGCTCCTCTGGCCAACGACGAGGCTCTTGAGCTGATCGGCACCGATCAGTCCCGCCTGTCTCAGCTGATCACCATGAACACCACTGCTTACAACCTGGAAGACTATGAGACAACTCTGACTGTCACCGAGGCTGTGCAGAAGAAGCGCGACGCTCTGAAGGCTTACGAGTCTGTTATCAATACCGAAGTTTGGCCTCGTCCCTACTTCGATAATGAGCAGTCCGAGACCATCTCCGAGCTGTTCGGCGATGTCGCTCAGGTTGTTAAGGAGTACCGTGCTGCCTTCATCAATGGCGATAAGGACATCGAGAAGGACTTCGCCGAATTCGAGGCCGCTCTGGAGACCGCCCGTATCGACGAGTTCATCGAGATCATGCAGGACGCTTGGGACAACTTCAAGTCTCTGCAGTAAGAATTATTCCAACCGCGGAATTTTCTGAATTTTAAAGTGATCTAACAGCGATTTCCTCGGAATCGTGAAACCGGAAACGGGGAAGCGATTCCGGGGAAATTTGCTTTCTTGGTCATCGGTTTTCGTCCGGGGACCGCAGTGCAGTCTCCGGACGAAAGCCGATCACCACGGCTTTTATCCCACAGACAGAGGTAATATCTTATGAAACTTTTAAGTATTGAATCCGGCATTGGCAGACTTATCACAAAGCTGGGCCAGTGCATTCTGCTCAGTATCTACTGGGTTCTGTTCAGTCTGCCCATCTTCACATGGGGCGCTGCCAGCGCAGCCCTCTACACCTCCTGCCGCAAGCTGCTGGCGAACGAGGAGGGCAAGCTGTTTTCCACCTTTACCAGCGCCTTTAAGTCTAATTTTAAGCAGGGATCTATTGTTGGCTCGGTGACGCTTGTGGTGCTGCTGGTGGCCGTCTACTGCGGCCTGCTGATGCTGGGTGTTAATATGTTTTCCGATTTTATCGGCTCTGTAATCGGCATTGGCTATCTGCTGGTGGTGATCGCAGGCATCGTATGGGTCAACTATATGCTGGCTTATATGTCCCGGTTTGAGGATGACCTAAAAACCGTTGCCCGAAACTGTATCTATCTGCTGTTGATGTACTTCGGTACCACGGTCCGCCTTGCTATTCAGGTTCTCGTGCTGTTCCTGCTGCTTTATTTCGGAAATCTGCTGGTATTCCTGCCCACCCTGCTGATGCTGCTTCCCTGCGTCTACAGCATGTTGACTGTACGGCCGCTGGAGAAGGTCTTTAAGGTATATATCGATAAGAAGGAAGAACCGGAAGCCGAAGCGGTGCAGAGCGAAGCGGAAGTGGACGAAGTGGTGGAGGTTTGACCATGGACGGCATGAACAGGGAAAAATGGAATTCCATGACCAAGGCCCAGAAGCGGGAACATATTTGGGAGTATTACAAGTTTCACATCATCTCGGTGATCGCTGTAGTGTTGGTTGGCTCCTGGCTGATCTATGAAAAGGTCAACTATGTGGAACCGACCATGCGGATGGTCATGACCAATGTGGTCGAACGGAAGGAGGATGACAGCTGCTTCCGTGAGTTTATGGATAAGTATGGCTATGAAGGCACCGTGGAGATGAATCAGACGCTGTACTTTGATTTTGAGAACGCAGCCCAGTTGATGCAAAACGGCCGTAATTACGAGGCTCTTGTGAGTATGTTCAGCCTCAGCGAGTATGATATTTTTTTCGCAAACCCGGAGGTTTATGCCTCTTGCGCCATCGACGGCGCAATGCTGGATCTTTCGATTTTACTGCCGGCGGAGCTGCTGGAGAAACACAAGGACCGGCTGCTTTACACCGATGAGGATGGCCTTGTAGAAAAGGCATACCCCTGCGGCGTCAATCTGGAGGGAAATCCCTGGGCTAACGGCAATAAGCTCTATTACAAGGGCTACGCGGGAATCATGAAAAATACGGCCGATGTGGAAATGGCAACGAATTTCATGATCTATCTGCTGGAACAGTTTGACAAGGAGGCAGCGCAGTGATGGATACTCTGACCGCACTGAAAACAAGGCGCTCTATTCGGCGCTTTACGCAGGAGCCTGTTGATCCCGCAAAGCTGGCGCAGATCATGGAATGTGCCCGTTTTTATCCTACTGCAGCGAATCTGCAGCCGCTGAAATTCGTTCTGCTGACGGATCAGCGTATGAAGGAAGTCCTTGCCCGGCTTCATTGGGCCGGTTATCTGCCCGGTTACCGAATGGAAGAGAATGATCTGCCAACTGCGCTGATCCTGATACTGGGAGACAAGGAGGTCGCTAAGGATCATCAATTCAGTGCCGGCGCGGCGGCAAACCAGATCATGCTGGCAGCCCATAGCCTGGATGTGGCCAGCTGCTGCCTTGGAATGAGCGATAAGACACGGTCGTTTATCTTGGAACTGCTGGGCATGGATGTCGGACGGTTTGATGTGATCTGCGCTGTTGCATTGGGCAACAGCATCCAAACTTCTACCGCTGTCGATATGGATGGCAACTGCAAATACTGGCTGGATGAGAATGAAAATTTCCTGGTGCCCAAGCGTACCGTGGAAGAGATTTTTGTGCAGGTGTAATTAGGAGGAATATAATATGGCTTTCACAGGTACTGTTCGGTGTGCTCTGACCGGCAAGCCTTTGGCCGGCGTTCCGATGACCGATGGCAAGCACATCGTCAAAACGGATGAGAACGGCGCGTACACCCTGCCCGGCTGGGAGCGTGCGCGGCTGATTTATGCGGACATGCTGACCAACGCCCATGATGACTGGTACTGTGCTATCGAAGAAGGCAAAACTGTCTACGATTTTGCGCTGGATCTGGCGCAGACGGAAGGCGCACACGGCTTTATGCATCTGTCTGATACGGAGATCGGCGATATGTCTGAGGAGGACTGCGCTGTCTGGGCTGCCTTTGTGCGCGAAAAGGCGCGGGAGGAGAACCTGGCATTTATCTTCCACGGCGGTGATATCTGCGGCGATCTGGGCCTTCCCAAGCATCACCGGGTCATGAACAGCCGGAATATGGAGTGTCCGGTGCGCTACTGCATCGGCAACCACGATTTTAGGGGCCGGGAATTCGGCGAGTCTGTCTATGAGGAATTCTACGGACCCACTTGGTATTCCTTTGACTGCGGCAATGTGCACTATGTGGGCACTGCCATTCGCTATGGCGATTTCCCCTGCGGCTATGAACCGGAGGATCAGTGGAACTGGTTTCTGGAAGACCTGAAGCAGAAGGATCCTGACAAGGGACTGATCCTTTTTAACCATGGCTGCTGCATGGGCAGATTCATGCGTGCGATCAATCAGGTCATGGAGTTTAATATTGATAAGGATGGAAAGGAAGAACTGCTGCGCTCTCATGGGCTGATGGCGGTGATCTTTGGCCATCTGCATATCAATTACCATGGAACGGTGGACGGCTTCCATTATATCTGCACTAATAGTCCGAAAATGGGCGGAATCGACGCTTCCCCCAGCGGTGCACATATCGTGAAGATCGACGAGAATAGGAATCTCTCTTCCCGGATGGCGTATTGGGATGAGCGGAAGTTCCGGGCACCGGAGGGAGCGCTTTGGTCTGTGAAGCTGCCCGGTGGGGTACTGCACAGCACACCGCTGGTGTATGAAAATACTCTGCTGCTGGGCATCACGGATGACGGCTGGCCCAAGCAGAGCGGTGTTGTCCGCATGGACGCGAAAGGAAACCAGCTGTGGTTCTTCCCCACAAAAAACAGCGTGAAAAACGATATCGCCGTGGAAAACGGTGTGGTGTTTGCCCAGGACTGCGACGGAAATGTCTACGCCATTGATGCAGAGACCGGCATGGAAAAGTGGCAGACCAAGGTGCCGCTGGGCGTGACTTTCTATAATCACTGCTGTGTCCGCGTATATCAGGGCAAGGTGTTTGCCGGCGGAACCCGGCAGCTTTCCGCATTGGATATGGAAACCGGCGAGATCCTGTGGTCTTCCGAGGCACAGGGCTGGGGTGAGCCTTCCGCCAACCGGCCTGTTTTCTATAAGAATTTGATTATCATTGGTGCGGTTTGGCGGCGGGTTTATGCGCTGGACATCGAAACTGGCGAGGAAGTCTGGGAACTGAAGCCCGGTGTCAGCAGCTTTTTCTACGCCACACCCTTGGTGACCGGAGATAGGATTATTGTGCCTGCGGGCAACGGCATATATGTACTGAATGCTGCAAACGGTGCGGTGCAGAAGGTGGTTTCCGGCTGTGGCATGTACAAGCTGAATAGAGGAGATAATAAGGATCAAGCGGTGCAGAAGCGGGCCTGCTTTGATACCAGTGCCTGTCCCGTTTTGGATGGAGATGTGCTTTATCTCGGCACGGTGGACAATGGAGTCCTTGCGCTGGATGCTGATACCTATGAGACCTTGCGGCATTATCCCGTAGGCAAGAACCTGACCTATACCTCCGGTTACTCACAGCTGAACCACGGAACTGTGGATGGTCACATTCTGGTGGACGAAAACAACCTGCGCTTTGCTGCATCCGACGGTTATCTGTATACCTACGCGAAACTGTACGGACTGCTGATTGACCGGCAGTGGATCGGTGCGCCCTCTCTGGTGGCGCCTGTGCGCTTTGGCGGCGGCATCGCCGTTGCTGATCTGCGGGGCAATCTGACGGTATTTCCGGAACGGTAAATAATATGCGGCATCCCGATTTAACGGGGTGCCGCATTCAAAATCTATTGCCAAGTATTGACATTACAGGGGGATTTCGTTATAATTTTAATAAGTGCAGGCGACTGGGTCGCCGCGCAGGAATCCCACCAAGCTGGTATCGCCATTTGAAAGGTTAGCGTTCGACGAACTGGTCTGTATCGGCAAAGAGTTAGTGCATTTGCAGCCTGCCGAACATTCGGTGGGCTGTTTTTTTATGAAAAAGGAGTGCTAATTATGATTCTGGACACTATGGAAAACGCAAAGCAGTATGCTGGTTTGAACCCCGATGTGGATCGCGTCCTGGAGGCTATGAAGGCCTATACCCCCGATAATTATCCCGGCGGCAAGATTGAACTGGACGGCAGCCGTCTGTTTATGCTGCTCAACAGCTATGAGACCCATGAACTGGGCGAATCCCTCAGCGAAGCCCACAGAAAGTATCTGGATGTTATGTACATGGTAGAGGGCGAAGAGAAGTCGGATCGTAGCCATGACGTTCTGTGAGCCAAGGAGTTGGGGAAACATGTTGTCTTCCTAAGACCGCTTGGCCTCCGACTTTGCTGCTCAACAGCTATGAGACCCATGAACTGGGCGAATCCCTCAGCGAAGCCCACAGAAAGTATCTGGATGTTATGTACATGGTAGAGGGCGA
>JAZNGJ010000046.1:0-23927 GCA_045576415.1 Faecousia sp.
GAGAATACGAGAAGATGTGCGAGGTTGTACAACTTGGTATCCCCATGTGTTTGCCAGTAGAATTTGGCACCTGCGACGAGGGTGCGTATTCCATACAGAGCTGGATCGATGGTGAGGATGCGGAAGAAGCCATCATGGCAAAGGATGCGGATGCACAATACCAGTACGGGCTGGATGCGGGGCGGATCCTTGCCAAGATCCACACCATCCCGGCTCCGAAGAACGCACCGGACTGGGAAACTCGATTCAATGCCAAGATTGACCGCAAGATCGCCATGTATGAAAACTGTGAACTGAAGTATGAAAGCGGTAGCGATGCTTTCCTGAAATACATCGCGGAAAACCGCCATCTGTTGCATGGCAGACCCCAGAGCTATCAGCACGGCGATTATCACATTGGCAACATGATGATAGACCGTAACGGAGTGCTGACCATCATCGACTTTGACCGGGATGATTTTGGCGATCCCTGGGAGGAATTTAACCGGATCGTTTGGTGCGCCCAAGCTGCACCTGCCTTTGCGTCCGGCATGGTGGATGGTTATTTTGACGGCGAAATTCCTATGGATTTCTGGCAGTTGCTGGCACTCTATATCTGCTCCAACACCCTCAGCTCCCTTCCCTGGGCGATTCCGTTTGGAGATAAAGAAATCCAAGTGATGCGAAATCAGGCTGCTCAGGTCCTGCAGTGGTACGACGATATGAAAAATGTGGTGCCTACGTGGTACAAATCGATTTACGGGAGGTAAAAATCCTATGGATAAGTTTACAATAAGCGAAATGCAGGAAATGCAGAAGATGCTTCAAGAAAAATACAAGGATAAATGGGAGCCGATTTGTGCCGAAATTGGTCAAAACAAACTCCTATGGATGATTGGTGAGATTGGCGAAGTTATTGACATCGTAAAGAAACACGGAGGTGAACAGGCCTCCTCCAATCCGGATCTTCGCAGGTCGCTGATTGAAGAAATGGCAGATGTTCTGATGTACTTTAACGATGTGATGCTCTGCTATGGCATTACGGAAGAAGAACTAAAGGAAAGCTATGTTGCCAAATTCAAGAGAAATATGGAACGATGGTAATGGAGACGAGTTTTATGAATAGAGAAATGATTTCCAAAACGGAAGCCTTTTTGAAGGACACTTTCGCCGCAAGTACATATTTGCAGGCCAATCCCGCTGACCGAGATTATCGCTTGGAGCATTCCTACCGTGTGGCAAACATCGCAAAGGCTATTGCGGAAGCAGAGGACTTTAATGTGACCTATGCTGTAATTGCCGGTTTGCTTCATGATGTTGCCTACTGCGAAGAAATGGTGACGCGTGAGGATCGGATGAATCATGGACGCCGCAGCGCAGCCATTTCAAGACCTTTCCTTGAGAGTCTTGGCCTGCCCGCTGATGCTGTAAATGAGATTTGCTATGGCATTGCCATCCATGTGGACGATGAAGCTGACTTTGAGTGGGCGCGGATACCTTTCTGCGAAACCGTGGGTGATGCGGATAATATCGACCGCTTCGATGCCTACCGCATCTATGAAACCTTGGAATATCTCAAGTTCAGCGAAATGAGTCTGAATGATAAGCAGGAGAAGGTGGCTTCCACTATTGAAAAGCTGACCCGGTTCAAGGAAATGAAGCTGGGAACTGCTACCGCTAAAAACCTCTGGATCCAGCGACTGGACTACTACATTGGGTTCTACGAAAAGCTGAAAGCGCAGTTGGACAACAGTAGTTCCATCATGTGATATACGAAAGGATTATTATGGTCATCGGAATATTTGGTGAAAGCTGCACTGGCAAGAGTACCCTTGCGGAGAAGATCGCCGCCAGCTTTCCTTGTGAAGTATTTACCGGCAAGGATTATCTGCGCCTTGCTAAGAATGAGAATATCGCTAAGGTGTTGTTCCAGAAAAAACTAACCGCCGCAGTAAACGGCGAAAACATCATCTATGTGATTTCTAAGAAGGAGCATCTGTCTCTGCTGCCGGAGGGTGCGCTGCGGATCCTTGTGACGGCAGATTTGGAGCTGATCAAGTCCCGGTTTGCTCAGCGGATGCGCGGCAATCTACCTGCCCTTGTGGCTGCCATGCTGGAAAAGAAGCACGGTTGTTTTGATGCAGAGCAGTATGACATTCATGTTGTGTCTGGAGAAACCGACCTGGATGATGCGGTAGCGCAGATTAAGTCTCGCCTTTAAGAAGAGGTATTATTCAATGAGTGGTATCAACACCTCGATAGGTGTCTGAATACAAATCTTTTACAGAAAGGTGTGGTTTTTTATGAAGATGAATCGTGTATGGAGGGTTCACGCTTCCTAACCCTCCGAATCAATTATGGAGGAATGTAAATGGAAAACCAAATTACCATCCGTGAAGCGATCACGGAAACCGATGTTGCTGCCTTTTGGGAGCAGCTTCACACCTACCACAAGCGAGATATTTTCCCCAATCCCGACAGCGAGGATCTGGAATATTTCCTCGGTTCGGAGTATCACGACCACATGATGAAGATTCATAGTAGGCCGCAGGATCGCTGCTACTTCCTGTTCTTCCACCGGAATGGGCAGGACATCGGTTTTGCCATACCGGTGATCTACACCACAGAGGATGGCAAGTGCTTCATCATGGAATACTGCGTCTACCCAGAATTTCGGGGTAATGGTACAGGCAAAGAATGTGCCAGGGTGCTTCTGGACTGGGCAAAGGAACACGGCGCATTGTATGCAGAGCTTAACAATGGAAGTAACGAGCGGCGGCGCCACTTCTGGGAATCCGTTGGCTTTGTCGAAAACGGTGCTGATGAGTGCGGCGAACCACTGATGATCCTGCCCCCGGCAGAGGATATTCCCATTACCGTTGAAATCCTTACTGACCCAGAGGACTGGCAGCTTAAGAAGCTGGAAAACGGATTCTTAAAGGAGATTGGAGAATCACCTGCAACCGAAGAAAAGCAGGAACAGCTCGCTCAGGCGATCCGGGATGGCAAGATCGCATTCTTTGTTGCAAAACGAGGATACCGTGCTGTGGGAATGTGCAGCGTGGCCAAGTGCTTCTCCACGTTTGCCTGCACCGATACTGGCGTGTTTGATGACTTCTACATTGAGCCTGTGTTCCGCGGGAAAGGCATTGCCCGGTTGCTTGCAAAGGCGGCACAGAAGTGGAGTAAAGATAACGGTCTTGCAAGTCTAACCGTCTGCTGCGCTCCCTGCGATGAGGGAATGTATCAAGCACTTGGTTTTGGTGTAAAACTCGGATCAACTTTCGCACACATAATCTAGATTAGCAGAAGCCCCGGAGTTATCTCCGGGGCTTCATTCTGCCTATAAATTTCAATCATTAGTTGGAAACGAAACAACTAATTGATAATTGTTTCTCGATTGAAATGTGATATGATATAGGCACACCGGTGAATCACACTTTTAGGAGGAGCAAATATGCAACTCGACTTAGGAAACAACATTCGGCAGCTCCGTCGTCGCGATAAAAGAACCCAAGAGCAGCTTGCAGAAGCCCTTGGTGTTACGTCCCAGGCGGTGTCTCGCTGGGAGTCTGGCGGAAGCTATCCGGACATGAATCTGATACCCTCTATCGCCAATTTCTTTGGAGTCTCCATCGATGAGCTGTTCGGCTATGAGGGCGAGCGTACACGACGCATTGATGATTTGGCCGAAGAGATTGACCGCATGAACCAGCTTAACAGCGGCAAGGATGTTTGTATCACGGAGTGTATCGCCTTGGCGCGATCTGCTCTGGTTGAATTTCCCGGTAACGAAAGGCTGATGCTCTGCTTGGCCTCTGCTCTGTACAAAGCAGCGTATGTCCGCTATGGAGAATGTCATCTGATTGACGAGGAAGGCTATAGCGTCTACGATGTGGAAAAACATAAATCCTACGAAGAATGGCTGGAAGCAATCCCACTCTATGAAAAAGTGCTGCAGACATTGCCGCTGGGAAAGCTGCGGGATCGTGCAACTGAGGAACTGGCCCAGCTTTATCTCAACCTGGGAGATTACGAAAAGGGAATGGACTTGGCAAAGCAAGCTCCCGATATGTGGAACAGCCGGGAATTCTTGCAGGCCTACGCCTGTGACGGAAAAGCCTATGTAAAAGCGCACAGTGAGCTGCTTTTGCAGACCATTCGGGCAAGTGCGGTTTTGATTGTAAATATCACCGCTGGCGATCAGCAGCACCTATCCGCTCATGAAAAAGCGGAGAATATCGCAAGTGCCATTCATTTATTTGAGGTCATTTGCCCGGACGGGAATTTTGGCTGCCATCATGCTTATGTCCTTAGCTTGGAACTACTTCATTCGCTGTATCTGTGGTTAGATAATCGAAAGGACGAAGCCTTTGACGCACTGGAGAATGCCAGGAAAAACGGCCTGAGATTTATTCAGGTTTGTGAGGATGGCGTCGCCCACTATCACACACCACTGGTACGGCTTGCGAAGGAAATCCCCGGATGCAGTGTGGATATTGCAAAACAGGACTATCTGACTATGGCTGAGGATTGGCCCTGGTGGACGGTTCCGGAAGTGGATCAAGTCAAGGCAGAAATCCAGGCAGATCCAAGATGGGATGCCTGGGTGGCTCGCTCACAATTATAAAAACTGCCCCGGAGTTACCTCCGGGGCACATTGCTTCCTTTGTGGCTCTATTATAGCAGAAAAATGGGTATTTTTCAAGACTTGTAGTTATCTTTCTTTATTGTAAAATAGAGGGCACAAGGGGGTATGTATGATGAATGAATTATCTATCCGGCAAATGCAGATCTCCGCGGCAAAGGAAGAGATCCGTTGCTGCAATGAGCTGAATCAGATTTACGGTCTTACCCTGACAGAAGCAGATATCACAGAATTAGTGGAGCTGCGTGGACAGGCACTTCGCAGTACCGGTCGTGTAGAGTTTGGTGGAGGCATCCTGCCTAAGCTGATCCGGGCATTCTGTAAATCACCCTATGTAGATCCCTACAACTATGCCGCTACCCTTGGCGACCTACAAGATGCGTTCTACTATTTCAAAAACGAGTCTGAGGATCGGTTCTCTGATGATGACCTGATTGAATTCATGGAGAAGGTTTTTAACGGACAGGCTCACGGGTCAACAGATGTGCTGACCACTATTTCCTTGGAGCAGCTGTGCCGCTGGGCGCGAAATGGCTTCGATGATAAATTCGCAGACGAGGAGGAGTTTTGGTGAGCCAACTTCTCATCAACCCGCTATCCCAAGAAGAACAGCAGAGAATCATGGAGCAGATGTACCTACTCATGGGAAAGCAGGTACAAAGCTACCACAAGCACCGGCATATGGGCAACAACTCTTCTGTCTCGGTTGAGCTCGCCCAAGAACTGATGGAATCCATAGAGTACACAATAGGGCTCGTCGGTGGCGTGTATGCCCACAGAAATATTGGGGAAGCTCTTGTGCTTGGGCAGGAGATATTGGAAAGCAGGCTGAGTAAGGCAAAATCAATACTGGAACTGGTGAATGGTACTGCCCCACAATGGCAAACAGAATGCCGCTGGGAAGCACTACGCTATCTCCGGCATTATCTGGAGCAGTACGATTACCTCCATCTGGCGCATAAAGGTCCGGATGATCTGTTTTACCCCATACTGATTTCGCCGCCAGAGGGCATCCAGGGGATTGACAGCTGCCTTTTTTACCTGAACATTCTATGGATCGAGAATCAGATTATGGCAGGTGTATCGGATAATGCCCTCGATCAGTTTTGGGACAGACTTCCTTCTGCTACGCTGAACCAATGTGAACATCTGCTGATCAACGGCATCGGCAAAGCACTTCTTGGTACCGGCATTGATCCGCTGGTATTTGAAGCCGAGGAACATATGCAGCTCATCGTTGCGCTGATGAGAGCAACGGAAGAAGGATTGAGGGAAGCTGCCAAGCTTCTGTGCCAATGGCTTAACCTTAAAGACGAGAATGCAAAAATGTATGTGGAGACTGTGATTCCGCAGTTGAGTATGTGGATCGGCGACAATGTGCGGTCTGGAAATGTGGAGAGTTTATTTGTTTAACGGTGTTGACAACGAATAATTGCGGGTGTATAATCGCATAAAATCACAGGAAGGAGAACTGACAATGTTCCGTTATTGCTTCAATGCAGTCGATAATAAGTCCGGTAACCCTATGCAGTGGCATGGTGTCGGGCTTACATTGTCATACTCTTTTTTAGGATAATCTCAAAGGATATACCATAAAGAAAGATGCAGTGCAAGCTCTAACCCCAAGTAGAGTTTGCACTGTTTTTATTTTTTAAGGAGGAAGGAAAATGGAAACATTACAAGCACTCACACAGTATTACGGGAGCTACGACGAAGATAACCGACTTTGCTCCCGGCGTGGCTCTGTCGAATATCTGACCACCATGCGATACATCGAAAAGTATCTTCGTCCTGGCATGCGGATTCTGGAGATCGGTGCGGCCACCGGAAGATACAGCCACTATTTTGCTCAGCAGGGTTACCAGGTCGATGCTGTTGAACTGGTGGAGCATAATATTGAGGTCTTTAATAAGAACACAAAACCCGGTGAAACATTACGATTACTCAGGGCAATGCAAAATATCTAAATGGCTTTGCTGATGACACCTATGACATTACACTACTTCTGGGGCCTATGTACCATCTGTTTACAGAAGAAGAGAAGCTACAGGCTCTGTCGGAGGCCATTCGGGTTACAAAAAAGGGCGGTATCGTTTTCTGCGCATATTGCATGGGCGATGCATCTATTCTCATGTACGGCTTTATCCGTGGAGAGATTCATAACATCATTGAAAAGTGTATGCTTGACCCGGTGACATTTCAGACCTTCTCCAAACCCTGGGATCTGTTTGAACTGCACCGCAAGGAGGATATCGATGCATTACGCAGCCACTTCAATGTAACACAACTGCATTTTCTCGCTACCGATGGCTATGCAAATCACATGAGAAAGACGCTGGACGAGATGGATGAAGAAACATTCCAGCTGTTCCTGCGTTACCACTTTGCAACTTGTGAGCGCGTTGATATGATTGGATACTCGAACCACACTCTCGATATATTTAGAAAGGACTGATGTTGCGATGTTGACTCATAAAGGAACCCAAACCATAAAAACTTCCAGACTCATTCTGCGCAGAGCTCGCCGGGAGGATGCCGAGCCGATGTTCCGTAACTGGGCATCTGATTCGGAAGTTACCAAATATCTGACTTGGCCTACCCATAGCAACACTGCCGTATCTGAAATGGTAATCGGGAGCTGGCTTCAGGAGTATGAAAAGGACAGTTACTATCAGTGGATGATCGAGTTGAAAGAGATTGGACAGCCTATCGGCTCTATCAGCGTGGTTCGCCAGAATGACCGTGTAGAAGAAGCTGAGATTGGCTACTGTATTGGAAGTCGCTGGTGGCGTAAGGGTATTACGACCGAGGCACTGACTGCTGTGATCGAGTATCTCTTTACAGAAGTCGGTATGAACCGTGTGGCAGCCAGACACGATCCCAACAACCCTCATTCCGGTGGGGTCATGAGGAAGTGTGGCATGAAATATGAGGGCACACATCGGGCCTGTGACCGTAACAATCAGGGTATCTGTGATGCCGCACAATATGCGATCCTGCGCAGTGAGTGGAAAAGACCGCGACATTTTGCAGAAGGTATCGCCTATACCGATGATGCGGAACTGGTCCAGGAGGTCTATCGGCGCTATGATGAGGATAGCCGTTTGAATAAATCCAACGCGGCCAGAGTGGAATTTCTGACAACAGTTCGATATATCGAGAAATATTTGATCTCTGGTGCAAAGATCCTTGATGTTGGCGCCGGTGCTGGAGAATACAGTCTGTACTTTGCTCGAAAAGGATACCAAGTGTCTGCTTTGGAACTTGCGGGTGCGAACATTGCAGCCTTCCGGGCAAAGATGACCGATGCGGATCAGATCGATCTGGTTCAAGGTAATGCTCTGGATCTTAGCCGGTATGACAGTGACTCCTTCGATGTTGTGCTTCTGTTTGGTCCTCTGTATCATCTACATGAGGAAAAAGATAAACTTCAGTGCATAGAGGAAGCGAAGCGGGTATGCAAACCGGACGGAAAGATATTCTTTGCGTTCATTTCAAACGACATAGTAATCCTGACCATGCAGCAGTGTCAGGAAGACTACTTGATGAGCGGCGACTACAACAAGGAAACTTTCCGGTTGGATGACTTCCCCTTTGTGTTCCATACCCCTGACCATTGCAGAGAGCTTCTTGGTAAAGCCAGCATTCAAATCTGCCACGAGGTTGCATCCGATGGTGCCAGCGAACTTCTTCAAGATCTCGTCAATGGTTTGGACGAAGCTTCCTATCAGCAGTACCTTCGGTATCATTTCTACATCTGCGAAAAGCCTGAGTTTCTAGGTATGAGCAATCATTTGCTGTTTGTAGGACGATAAGAAAATAGTGCAAGGCCGCCCGTTCCGGTTTTAGGAGGGCGGCCTTGATCGTTATTCAATTACGTCATACCACACATCACCGATCTTGAACCATTCCACTGGTTCTTGAGTGATGAAGAAGAAACCGTCCTGTAGTTCGTATTCCTCACCGCTGATGGTGATGGATGTGGCGCAAATTAATTCTGCCGGTATGTCCCAGATCATGGATTCGCCAGGTGTTTCAACTTTGTAGTGTCCTGCCTTGTTGAGCAAATTGTAGTAGCCATCTTCACCTTTGATAGAATAGATTTGACCAACCACATAGTTGTCCTTGGTAATCACATGCATCTGCACGCTGTCATAATCCACAGTGCATCCCCAGAAATGCTTCTCGACGATTTTCCATCCTTGCAGATCCGACCAATATTGGCCAGTTACCAAGTCATTGCCTTCAAAAGAAAAATAGTAGATACGGTAATCGCCGGTATCGATGAACTCCCGGTCTGCATAACTGCCGGCAGCCATATCCGGGGTAAACCCATAGCGTCCGTTATGGATCGCCAAAGGAAGAATAGTCATAACGACGAGCAGTACGAGAATGGCCGACCAGCCAAAAATCTGTCCCACAAGACGTAGCTTACGATTCTTTGCTACGATCACAGCTTCCGGTTCTTTGGTGGCGATCTGCTGAGTGGTAATGCCAAATAGTTCCTCCAACGCAGCCATAGACTCCGGATTGGGCAAACCTAAACCGTTTTCCCACTTCGCAATGGTACTACGGCTAACAAAGAGCTTTTCGGCCAGCTGTGCCTGGGTCAGGCATCTCTCTGTTCGTAGCCGCTTTAGATTGTCTTTGAATTCCATACAGCGCCACCTCCTGGCGCCTTCATTATAGCAGAGATTTGCAAAATGTGGTGTTACTTTTGCGTTACCTTTCGGCTGTAGCGCAGAAATTGAAGAATAACACGCCGGACAAGGCTGTCTTTATCACCAATTCTATGATTCATAGGGTGCAATTTGGGATTTCGCCTGCTATAATATGGGCGAAAGGAGTTGATTCGGATGGATGCAATCAAGACTGGTGCCTTTATCGCACAGATTCGCAAAGAAAAAGGATATACCCAAAAAGCACTAGCCGAGAAACTCAATGTTTCGGATAAGGCTATTTCTCGCTGGGAAACTGGTAAGGGCTTTCCGGAAACATCGCTGCTTAAACCACTGAGCGATACGCTGGAGATAAGTATCGGTGAACTCCTAGCTGGCGAATATATTGAGCAGGACGTTGTAAAAGAAAAAGTTGACCATGTGATCGTGTCATCCATGGAGGATTCACAGAAAAAACTAAACGGTGCCAAGGCCCTGTGTATTGGTTTGGCCGTGCTTTTAGTGGTTTGTATTTTGTTTACTTTCCTGCCTATGATGGCAGAACCTTCAGCCATCGAATTCGTCAATAGTAGTGGAATAACTATGCTTTATCCTCTGGGAGCTGCAGAAAACGGTCTGAATTATCCAAGTTTTATACGCAAGGATTTTTACAATGGCTACGAATACTATCTGCCAGATGGTACTGAGCGTTATGTTTTTTCCAATGTGGAGGGCCGTTCTGAGCCCGTCCTAACTTATATGCATCACTCCGGTGAGGGGATGCTCTTTGGTTTCCGTATTGGTGATGATACGATCATCCCCGGGAATCAGGACTTAGGAATCAGCAAGCGTTCACTGCGGCAGTATCTTCAGAACAACGGATTTTCGTACCCCCATAGCGATCTTGATCTTGGACGGCCCACTCTGATCTATATCGACGGCGAGCGTTGCAACTGGTACACTTACACCAAGGAAAACATCTTCATCAATATTTGCATCAGCGCTTACGAAGGAAACCGCTTGATGGGATATGACATTGGCTTGATCGATGCCAGTTTGAATCTGGTCTTTGATGAGATGAGAACAGGATTCTCGGTTACAATTGAAGATCCGTATCATGTGGTGGCCAACGAAATAGAAACTGCCTATCCGCAGTGGGAAAACATCACTATCACTGCTTCCGAGGAACATTCTGGGGAGGTGATGTACTTGTACATCAACGGTCAACTGATCGATAAATTTACAGACGCCATCACGTTTAAGATGTGGGGGTCACCAATTACGGTACTGATTACCCCGGAGCCAGTTAAAGAATAACGCAAAAGACTAAATCCGCACACAGATATTGAACTGTGTGCGGATTTCTCTTCACAGAAACATCCCAACGCCCCTGCAGAGGCTCTCGCCTTTTGGGAAACCACGGGCGAATTTCACCCGTTTCTTGGTTTTTTTCTATTAAAAACACGAATTTACAGAATGTTTACATTTGATTTGTGCAGATTGCAAAAAGCTGAGATGCCGAATTTGTGCAAGATTCGGCGAGTCATGTCCGTGAAGCGATTTTCTATTGACAGGGGTGTTACGGTGAAGATAGGACATACCCACATTGGATGCGAAAGCAAGATCTATCCGCTTGGATATGCTAACCATCCCGTAATGAGCAATCACCACATAGGGGATATTTTATGTCCGTGAATAAAAATGAATCTTAAAACGCTCATAATAGATATAGAGCATTACTAGATAAGGAGGTATATGTTATGAATCAAAGAATGAATGCTCGTACTGCTGATTGCCAGCAGGATCAACGATCCGAAGTTCTTATGGAGCAGATCGTCAAGACAATGGTCGAACACTACAAGATGGAACTCTCCGTCAAGATTACTTGCGGAAAAATGGCGAATGCCTGCAGCTGCCGCTTTAACGGCGGCTCCGTCCCCTATGGGTACCAGATCGATGATGAAAAGCACTATCAAATCAACCCCGACCAGACATCCGTGGTACAGGATCTCTTCCGGCGTTTTGCCGCCGGTGTCCCCATGACGGAGTTGCTTAGGGACCTGGAGACCAAGGGTGTCCGCAATGCAAAGGGCAATTGCTACACCCGCAAGACACTGACCAAGCTGCTCTCCAACCGTATCTACATTGGCGAATACCGTTATACGGACATTGTGATCCCCGACGGAGTCCCTGCCATTGTGGACAAGGAGTTGTTTGATGCTGTTGCCGCCCGTCTGGCAAATCCTAATTGCAGATGATTAGAGGCGTTATTTATGCGAGATACTCGTCGGATAATCAGCGCGACGAGAGCATTGAGGGGCAACTTAGAGAAAACAGGGTGTATGCGGAACGAAAAGGAATCGAGATTGTAGGTACTTACATTGATCGGGCATACTCTGCCCGGACGGACAAGCGGCCCGAATTTCAACGAATGATTAAGGACAGCGTAAAGAGAAAATTCGATGTGGTCATCGTCTGGAAGCTGGATCGTTTTGCCCGAAACCGTTTTGACTCCGCCAAGTACAAGGCTGCTCTTAATAAGAACGATGTGAAGGTGATTTCCGCTACGGAGCCTATTTCCGATGATCCGACTGGCATTTTGGTCGAAGGTATATTGGAAGCTAACGCTGAGTATTACTCCGCTAACCTTGCGGAAAATGTAAACCGTGGCATGGAAGAAAATGCCTTGAAGGGAGTATTCAATGGAGGTGTTGTGCCGCTGGGCTACACCCTTGACCATGAGAAACACTTTCAAATCGATCCGATTACTGCACCGGCAGTGTTGGAAATGTTCACGATGTACGCTGAAGGCACACCAATGAAGCAAATTGCGGATTATTTGAATGCCATTGGCATCCGCAGTGCCCGAGGGACACTGGTTAACATTAACGGTGTTACAAGGATGCTCCACAACCGCAAATACATTGGTGAGTATCGTTTTCAGGAAACGGTTACGCCTGGTGCTATTCCGGCCATCATTCCGCAGGAACTGTTTGACCGGGTGCAGGAACGTCTGGCGTTGACGAAAAAGGCGCCTGCCAAAAGCAAGGCTGAGGATGAATATTTGTTGACAACTAAGCTGATCTGCGGCAATTGCGAGCGCATGATGGTGGGCGAAAGCGGCACAAGTCATAACGGAGAAACCTACCGCTATTACAAATGCGTTGGTGTAAAGAAACACTTAGGGTGCAAGAAAAAGAGCGTAAAAAAGGACTGGATTGAAGATTTGGTGTTAACCTATATCCGTGAAACGATTTTTGATGATGAGTTTATTGAAAAACTGGCGGATCGCATCATGGAGGAATTGGGAAAGGAAAACATCGTGCTGCCCGTGCTGCGCAAGAATTTGGCGCAGACGGAGCGAGGGATTGAAAATATGCTCAATGCTATTCAAGCGGGCGTTTATACTCCTTCTACCAAACAACGGCTGGAGGATCTCGAACGCCAGCGTCAGGAGTTGTCCCTGCAGATTGCACAAGAAGAACTGGCCCAGCCTGCACTGACGAGAGATCAGATTGTTTTCTGGCTGCATCGTTTTCGTAAGCTGGATACTAGCAAGGTGGAGCATCGCCGCCGATTGATTAACAGTTTCGTCAATGCCATTTATCTGTACGATGACCATCTGGTGTTTGTCGGCAACTATAAAGACGGCTCGAAAACCGTCACCTTTGCAGAACTAGAAGCCGCTGGCTTAGGTTCGGATTTGACAATGCGCGGCGTACCATTAAACAGGATATCCCATCCGGGATATCCTGTTTAATTTTTAGCAAAGAAGGGACTCGAATAATATAAATACAGCAGTGCAGGTTTTACGAAGGATTTTTTTGTTGGTTTTCAACTTGTGGTCGAAGCGCTCTCAAAAACAGAGTTTGCGCGGTGCGAAAGTTCTCGAAAATGCAGGCTTTTTGCCAAGCATTATAAGCACAATCGTACGAAAGGACGCGGTTACCCGCGTCCTTTCTGTTTGTAATTTAGCCTTCTTCCACAACGATCTCTTTCAGTGTAAGACCGGGGTTCCGGCGGCAGGTGAAGTCGATGGCCCAGTAGCTGCTAAACACCAGCAGGCTGCGGCCACGGTAATCTTCCAAAAGCTCGGCATCGGAGCCCAGATTCAGGTCGGAAAGATCGCCGGGGTAGCTGTCGATGAGGCGGATCTCTTCGTAGGGAAGTCCTTCCATCCGCAGGTCCACGCCGTACTCATTTTTCATGCGGTACTGGAACACATCAAACTGCAGCGTGCCAACGACGCCGACGATGACCTCTTCCATACCGGAATTGGGAACCTTGAAGATCTGGATGGCACCTTCCTGGGCGATCTGCTCGGTACCTTTGACAAACTGCTTGCGCTTCATGGAATCCTTGGCGGAAACGCGGCTGAAGTGCTCGGGGGCGAAGGTGGGAATGCCGGAGTAGCGGAATTTTTTGCCGGGGACGGTGATGGTGTCGCCGATGGCGAAAATGCCCGGGTCAAAAACGCCGATGACATCGCCGGCATAGGCCTCTTCCACGATTTCACGCTCCGCAGCCATCAGCTGCTGGGGCTGGGAAAGGCGCATTTTCTTATTGCCCTGAATATGGTAATATTCCTTGTCCCGCTCGAATTTACCGGAACAAATCCGCATGAAAGCCAGTCTGTCGCGGTGGGCTTTGTTCATATTTGCCTGGATCTTGAAGACGAAGGCAGAGAAATTGGGATCAAAAGTGTCAATTTCGCCGCAATGGGCAGTACGGGACAGGGGAGAGGGTGTCAGCTTCAGGAAGGCTTCCAGGAAAGGCTCGATGCCGAAGTTGGTCAGCGCAGAGCCGAAGAATACGGGGGAGAGCTCGCCCTTGCGGACGGCTTCCATGTCCATTTCCCGGCCGGCGGACAGCAGTTCTACATCGTCAATGAGCTGCTGATGTTTGGCTTCGCTGTCCAGCAGCTGGGCAACGATGGGATCGTAAAGGTCGATCTCCTGCTTTTCTGCTTTTGCCTTGCCGTTCAGGCCGGAGAAGAAGAGAAGCTGGCTCTGCTCCCGGTCATAAACGCCCTGAAAATCCTTGCCGGAGCCGATGGGCCAGTTCATGGCGTAGGTCTCGATGCCAAGCTCCCGCTCCACCTCGTCCAGCAGGTCGAAAGGATCCTTGGTCTCCCGGTCCATTTTGTTGACGAAGGTGAAAATGGGGATGTGGCGCATGGCGCAGACCTTAAAGAGCTTCCGGGTCTGGGGCTCTACGCCCTTGGCACCGTCAATGACCATGACGGCGGAGTCGGCGGCCACCAGCGTCCGGTAGGTGTCCTCGGAGAAGTCCTGGTGGCCGGGGGTATCCAGAATGTTGATGCAGAAGCCGCCGTACTGGAACTGCATGACGGAGGAGGTGACGGAAATACCACGCTGCTTCTCGATCTCCATCCAGTCGGAGGTGGCTGCGCGGGAATTTTTCTTACCCTTGACAACGCCTGCCTGGGCGATGGCACCGCCGTAGAGCAGGAACTTTTCAGTCAATGTGGTTTTACCGGCGTCGGGGTGGGAAATGATGGCGAAGGTCCGGCGGCGGCTGATCTCTTGCACTAAGGTTGACATAACACAAAACTCCTAATCGGGGTGATTTCGTTTCAAACCAATTCAGTTTACCACATTTTTCTGGATATTACAAGGAAAAAATATCTGCATTCTCCGCTTGACATTGCTTTTTTTCGGTGATAGTATGCAGGCAGTACAGTTTGGGAGGAATTCCGATGCGTTGTTTTGAGATCCATCTGAAGGAACATTTCTCTTTTTTGGGGGAACAGGGGAAAGATCCGGTTTTGACCGCGTATCTGCCCTACAATATGACGGAGATGCACTGGGAGAATATGCGCCGTCCCAGCATTCTGCTGTGTCCCGGCGGCGGTTACGGATTTGTCAGCCAGCGGGAAGGCGAGCCGGTAGCGCTGAAGCTGCTGCCGGAGGGATACAATGTATTTGTGCTGACCTATTCCGTTGCGCCCCACAAATTCCCCACCCAGCTGCGGGAAGTGGCGGCTGCCATGGAGCTGATCCACAGCAACGCGGCTCAGTGGAACTGCGATCCGAACCGTGTGGCCATCATGGGCTACTCTGCCGGCGGCCATCTGGCGGCCCACTATTCCAATGCCTATGACTGCGAGGAAGTGCGGCAGGTGTTCCCCGAAAGCAAGCCGGTGCAGGGCACCATCCTTTGCTATCCGGTGATCACGGCGAAGCCGGAATACTGCCATCCGGGCAGCTTCGAGAATCTGACGGGACATGCTTATCCCTTAAGTGCTGATGAATTGCAGAAATTTTCCTGCGAGGAATTGGTTTCGGAAAATACGCCGCCGGCATTTTTGTGGCACGCATTTTCCGATAAGCTGGTGCCGGCAATGAACAGCCTGCTGTATGCCCGTACCTTGATGGAGAAGAACATTCCCGTTGCGCTGCACATCTATCATGTGGGCCAGCACGGAATGGCAACTGCAGATGAGCAGACGACAGAACAGCTGATCCCTGCGGTGCAGACGGTAAAGGCATGGCTTCCGGCTCTGATCCAGTGGCTGAAGGATACGATTTAAAAAAGAAGCTCCCGGATTGGGAGCTTCTTTTTAGTGCTTCTTCAGTTTTTTCAAAAATGTAAGAGAGCCTTTGATGTCGCACAAAAAGCTCAGCAGCGCCAGAACGAGCAATGCAAATACAGACAGGGTAATAAACTGGGGCACACCGGGGATCACGAAGGGCATACCGCTGCGGAAAAACATATAGTCTCCGTTGAAGCCGAGAAAACGGTCGATGACTTCGCAGTTGAGGATGTGAACAAGACAACCGGTAACTACCCAGCCCAGATGCTTTAAGGTAGGACGATAGGTACCGGAAATATACTCAAGGGCGGGAATCAACAGCAGTCCTGTGTGCTGCAGGATGCTTTTGACAATGGGAAAAACCATTACATTATTGGAGAAGATCCCATCGGGCATGGCAAAGGTCAGCACACCGCCTACAAAGCCAAAGAGATAAAACATCTGCTTACCCCGGCGGCAATCGGTGAGAGCAAAGACCGGCAGCAGAATGCCGCCCAGATTGCACGGATACATGGGCCACCAGCACAGAATGGAATCACCCTTGATGAGCCAGTAGATCAGCCGCCAGCCGATCTCAAAGACAAGCTGGAACACCGATACAGCCACCAGCAGTTTGCGCAGCTTTCTGCTGTCGTGCCGAAATGCGATCCCAAGTCCGCAGACCAGCGCGAAAACAGCGGCGACAACAGCCACGGTGATCAGATGAATGGGCTGATACATATAGTCACCGGGAGTACCCATGTTGCCGATGAGCCAGTTTTTCAGCACGTCGGGGAACATACATAACACCTCTGATTTCAGTTTACTGCCATTTTACTGAAATCTAAATGAAAAGGCAAGTTTTTGACTGTAAAAACCGACAATCTTAAGAGAAATTTAATGAAAGTTGTGGCAAATGATACTCAGGGTGAAGACCGCTTTTCGTGGGGCGGCATACCGTAAACCGTCTGAAATTCCCGGTTGAAACTGCGGATGCTGCCAAAGCCGGCTTCCAGAGCGATCTCAGAAATACTGCGCTGAGGATATTCCCGCAGAAGGCGGATGGCATAGAAGCAGCGCAGCATATTCACATATTTCGTGTAATGTACACCGCAGCACTGGTGGAACACACGGCTCAGATAAACATGGTGAACCCCCAGCGCTTTGGCGACGGCAGACAGGGAAATGTCATTGTTCCGGAAGTTCCGGCTGATGTATTTGAGTGCCTCTGTAAATACTGCTTTACTGCCGGGATTCTGGGTCTGCTCAAAATTGCACTTGCTCCAGAATTCTTCACACAGGGGATAGAGCACGGCTTTGACCTGCAGACCGTTGTGCTCTTTGCGCAAAGATTTGGCAACCGGCAGGTTCCTGTCGCACATTTCCAAAGTCCAGGGGGAAATTCCGCTCACTGCGTGGAGCGGCGTTTTGTTCCGGATGCTAGCGTAGAAGTCCTCCACCAGCTCCGGGGAAAACAAGAGGACAAAGCACTCCGATCGCTCCGGTGTTTCAAAGGAATGGGGCTCATAGGGAAGTACCAGCGTGCCCTGCCCTGCGTTTATGGTACGAGTCTTTCCGCTTACTTCCATCACAACAGTTCCCTCGGTGACGCAAACAATTTCCATGCTGTAATGCAAGTGGGTGTTGCAGGATACATCGCGGTGGCGCTCTGCCTGAAAGTAGTTTGCTTCTTGCCGGATATCGTGAAGATCAAGCAGGTACATAATGGGACTCCTTTTGCGAAAGTTAAATATTGTCCATATATCATACCGCAATTGGCTTGCCATGTCTATAACTGCGTGCTAAGATTTAGAAAAAATGACAGGAGAAACGGCATGATTATTCCCCTTTACCTTGGACAGTTTTTGTGCGGCGCACTGAGTACATATTCCCGGCAGAAGTACGGCCGCGCTGCCCGCAACCGTGGAGATTACTTTGTTTATGTTGTCATTACCGGTGTGATCGCAATGGGTACATTCTGCTTTATGTCCGGTTTTTCCTTTTCTTTCAATATGCGGACGGTTATTTACTCTGTCATTTTTGCGGCGGCCATTATTTTGGGCCATGTGCTGACGCTGTTTAGATTGCGCGTGATGGAGATCATGCAGATAACATTGATTTCCGGCCCGCTATCTCTTATAATGACAATGGCCGTTGGTCGCTGGCTGTTTTCTGAGAGCATTACATGGATCTCGGGTCTGCGTGTGCTGCTGTCGATTGTGGCAGCGTTGCTTTCTGTACAGGGCAGGGATAATGCTGGTACGCAGGATAAGCGCCGCTTTCTGTTGGGTGTGTGCCTTTGCGTGGTGCTGGCGATCCAAGGCGTATTTGCGACGGTTTTGCAGAAGGCCTTTGCTGTGGATCCCGGCGTTACCGATACCAATTCCATGTTTTTTCTGACCAATGCATGGATGGTCGCCATATCCGTATTGATTCTACTGGTGCTGGACAAAGGCCATATCAGCCATGTTCTGCAGAATTTTAAGGGACTCAGCCTTTTGCAATACGGCGTGATCATTCTGAACACCGTCTCTGACAATATCAGTACCGTGCTGAATGTGCAGCTTTTGGCCAGTGTACCTATGTCGATACACACACCGGTGTCCGGGGCGGTGGGAAAACTGTCTACCGCTGCCGTTGCAGGACTGATCGTTAAGGAGAGGGTGCCGCTGGTGCCGGTCATTATTGCTATCATTTCTACACTGCTTACGTTCTTTGAACTGTGACCGAAAGGAGTTTTTACCATGCTGGATCACACAAACAGTGCCACAATTTATCTCTCTCAGGAAAACGGAAGTGACGGAAATACCGGCTTTGCTCCGGTATCCAATACCCGGGGCGAAGGGCCGGTGAAAACCATGGCCCGGGTCACGGAATTGCTGCGCACCATGCGTGCCGGCGGGGTTTTGCAGCCGGTCACGGTGAAGATCATGGGGGATTATTATCTGGAAGAACCCATTGCCCCCGGCTTTGAAACTGCCAAAGCCTTTTTTGGCAAGCAGCATAGAATGTGCGGTGTGACCTACGAATCCTATGGTGAAAAGCGAGCCCGGATCATCGGCGGCAGAAAACTGACCGGCTTCCGGCAGGATATGTTCAACGGAACACCCTGCATTTCCCTGTTTATTCCGGAGGTAAAAAATGGATCGTGGGTATTTTCGGATCTGTATGTGAACGGAAAGCGGGCAGAATCCACCCGGTACCCGGAGGAGGGAACACTGCAGGCCGTGACCACGGAATTTCCCAATTCCGGCTTCGGCGCAGGCTCCCGCTGGTTCATTGCCAGAAAAGAGGATCTTGCCGGAGTAGAAGATATTGACAATGCCATCGTATCCTTTTACCACTACTGGATTGACGAGCATTCTCCGGTGGAAAGCTATGATCCGGACACCGGAAAACTGACCATGGCCTTGCGCTCCCGATTCCAGATCACCGTCAATTATGACAGCCCGGTTGAAAAGGATCATACGGCGGATCTGAATTATTATCTGGAAAATGTGGCCGCTACCTTCCACAAGCCCAATTCCTGGTATCTGGATGTACAGGGCGGCATGCTCTATTACATTCCGGAGGATCTGGACACGGCAGAGGAGCCGGAGATCTTTGCGCCGACCCTTGCCTGCCTTGCAGAGATTCACGGAACACCGGAAAATAAGCTTTCCGGAATCCGCTTTCGGAATCTGGACTTTCTTTGCAGCCGGGGAGATTACTGCAGCGTGGCGGGAGTGAATGCTTCGGAATCTGATCTTTCCGGGGGAGAGCGGGGATATGCAGCGGATCCCCAGTCTGTCTGCAATGGCAGCGGTGCCGTCCGGTTCCGATTTGCAGAGGACTGCCTGCTGGACAATTGCAGTATTTCCTGCGTGGGTATCCATGGGCTGGAGATCGGCCACGGCTGCGCCGGCATCCGTGTGGAGAACTGCCGGATGGAGAATCTGGGTGCCGGCGGCATCAGCCTTTACGGACGATCTGTGAAAGAGCCAATGGAATGGGAAACCGGACACTGTGTGATTCGCAGCTGCAGCATCCGAAACTGCGGCAGGCGCTATGCCGCCGGCTGCGGCATTTTGCTGCGGCACAGCGCCCACAATGAGATCTCGGATAATGAGATCTGCTATACCGACTATACCGGCATATCCGCCGGCTGGGTATGGGGCTATTCTCCCTCCACCTCCAAAGGAAACATTATTCGCCGCAACCATATCCACCACATCGGCATGGGCAAGCTGTCAGATATGGGCGGCATTTACCTGCTGGGATATCAGAGCGGGACTGTGGTGGCGGAAAACCATATCCATGATGTGAACAGCGCCCACTACGGCGGCTGGGGCATCTACACCGACGAAGGCTCGTCCTATGTTCTGGTGGAGAAAAATGTGGTATACCGGTGCAAGTCCAATTGCTTCCACCAGCACTACGGCTCTTACAATACGGTGCGGGATAATATCTTTGCCTTCAGCGGCTGCGAGCTTGTGGCGCTGACACGCAATGAAGCCCACTGCGGCGCAGTATTTGAGGGCAATACCTATATTACCGCCGGCAACGCGGTGTACCGCTCCATTACCGACGGCGTTGCCAACCGGTATCCCGGCGGATTTTTGCCCCTGCGCGCATCCAATAACCGGATCTGGGATGTATCCGGGGCAGAGCCTGCACTGACCTGCAGTGAAGAGGGCGGCCCGGTGAATCTTTCCCAGTGGCAGCAGCTGTTCGGCAAGGACGAAGGCAGCGTCGTAGAAAAGCCGGAAGATATCGTCATCGATACCAAAAACAGGGCGGTTAGGGTGTAATGAGCAGCGCGGCTTCCCAAAGGGGAGCCGCGCGTTTCTGCGTTAAATTGCAATTTGTGGGGCCGTTTGGGGCGCGAAGCGCGGGGTTTCCCCTCGAGGGGAAGCTGGCATTTGCGAGGTACGAGCAAATGACTGATGAGGTGGTGTCGCAGATCGACAAGAAAACAAATTCTGCTTCGCAGATCACCTCATCCGACCTCGCTATGCTCGGCCACCTTCCCCTCAAGGGGAAGGCTTTGGCAGCAGTTTGCACACCACAACAGAGCGATAAACTGCAATTTAATTTTGCTGTGTGTGCAAAAAAAGACTCCCTCGGGTGAGGGAGTCCAAATTTGTTAAGGGGTAATGGATCAGGCCTTGCCGGCGCAGCCGAGAACATTGACCAGCTTGTGGCGAACCAGCTCCTTGATGTTTGCGCGAGCGGGCTTCAGGTACTCGCGGGGGTCAAACTTGCTGGGCTGATCGTTGAAGAACTGGCGGATGGTGCCGGTCATTGCAAGACGCAGGTCGGAGTCAATGTTGATCTTGCAGACGGACAGGGAAGCTGCCTTACGCAGCTGCTCTTCGGGAACACCGATGGCGTTGGGCATCTTGCCGCCGTTGGCGTTGACCATGGCAACATAGTTCTGGGGAACGGAGGAAGAGCCGTGCAGAACGATGGGGAAGCCGGGCAGACGCTTGGTGACTTCTTCCAGAACGTCGAAGCGCAGTGCGGGGGGAACCAGAATGCCCTGCTCGTTGACGGTGCACTGCTCAGGGGTGAACTTGTAAGCGCCGTGGGAAGTGCCGATGGCGATTGCCAGGGAGTCGCAGCCGGTGCGGGTCACGAACTCTTCGACTTCCTCGGGACGGGTGTAGGAAGCAGCCTCAGCAGCGACCTTGACATCGTCTTCGATGCCGGCCAGGCTGCCCAGCTCAGCTTCGACAACAACGCCGTGGTCATGCGCATACTCAACGACCTGGCGGGTGATGGCAATGTTTTCCTCAAAGGACTTGCTGGAAGCGTCGATCATGACGGAAGTGAAGCCGCCGTCGATGCAGGACTTGCAGGTCTCGAAGCTGTCGCCGTGGTCCAGGTGCAGAGCAACGGGGATCTCGGGGCACTCGATAACAGCAGCCTCAACCAGCTTGACAAGATAAGTATGGTTGGCGTAAGCGCGGGCACCCTTGGAAACCTGCAGAATAACGGGAGCCTTCTCTTCCTTACAAGCCTCGGTGATCGCCTGAACGATCTCCATGTTGTTGACATTGAAAGCGCCGATGGCATAACCGCCGTCGTAAGCCTTCTTGAACATCTCGGTAGTAGTAACAAGAGCCATGGGAATCAATCCTTTCATATTAGCGGACAGTGTCCGTTTTTTTTCGATTATCATTATAGCACATTTTCCCTACATTTCAATAGATTTTTTTAAATGCGGGATTTATATCCAGAACAAAAAAACAGAAAAAATAAGACAAATAATTGGGGAAATCAACAACAAAATATTGGAAAATTTCTATTTACCTTTGACAGAAAATGGGATATAATGTATTTGTAACAATTTGCGCAAAACAACATAAGGAGTGTTTTTGAAATGAAACTGTCACCGCTTCAGATGGCAAGATACCAGTATAATCCCAAGCTTCCCGGCATGCTGAGAAACGGCATTTCCGAGATCTGCGTGTGCAGCGGAAGCGCAACCGAGAGTGTTGCCGATCAGGAAAAGATCAAGGCTCTGTTCCCTAACACCTATGGTAAAAATGAAATCACTTTCCAGAAAGGTCAGAACACCTCTGCCGCAAAGAAGCAGGTCGTCGGTGTGATCCTCTCCGGCGGTCAGGCACCCGGCGGCCACAATGTTATCTGCGGCCTTTACGACGCGCTGAAGGCTGCCGATAAGGAAAATGTCCTCTATGGTTTCAAGGGCGGCCCCAGCGGTCTGCTGGACGACAATTATGTGATCTTTGATGACGAATACATCAACGCTTACCGCAATACCGGCGGTTTTGATATCATTGGTTCCGGCCGTACCAAGCTGGAGACCGAGGCTCAGTTTGCTGTGGTAGCGGAAAACTGCAAAAAGCACGGCATCAACGCACTGGTCATCATCGGCGGCGACGATTCCAATACCAATGCTGCGGTTCTGGCTGAGTATTTTGCCGCAAACAACGCCGGCATTCAGGTCATTGGCTGCCCCAAGACCATTGACGGCGACCTGAAGAATGAGGATATCGAGTGCTCCTTCGGCTTTGACACCGCTACCAAGACCTACGCCGAGATCGTGGGCAACATCGAGCGGGATGCCAACTCCGCAAAGAAGTACTGGCACTTTGTTAAGGTCATGGGCCGCTCTGCTTCCCATGTGGCTCTGGAAACGGCTCTGCAGACCCAGCCCAACATCTGCCTCATCGGTGAGGAAATTGCCGCAAAGAAGATGTCTCTGGCTCAGATCACCGACTACATCGCCGACTCCGTGGCAAACCGCGCAGAAAAGGGCCTCAACTTCGGCGTGGCCATCATCCCTGAGGGTATCGTAGAGTCCGTCCCCGAGTTCTCCATGCTGATCGCCGAGATCAACGAACTGCTGGCAGGTTCCAAGGCCGATGCCTTCAATGCCCTTGCAAGCTGGCAGGAGAAAAACGCCTTTATTCAGGCTGGCCTGAGCGGGGATGCCATGGAGGTGTTCCGTGTGCTGCCCGACGCTATCCAGCAGCAGCTGTTCCTGGAGCGGGATCCCCACGGCAATGTACAGGTGTCCCTCATCGAGTCCGAGAAGCTGTTCTCTGCCATGGTCAAGAAAAATCTGGAGGCCCGGAAGGCTGCCGGTTTCTATAAGGGCAAGTTTACCGCTCTGCACCACTTCCTGGGCTACGAAGGCCGCTGCGCTTTCCCCTCCAATTTTGATGCCGACTACTGCTACAGCCTGGGCTACAATGCGGCTATGCTGATCCAATACGGCTACACCGGCTACCTCAGCAAGGTCTCCAACCTGTCTAAGCCTGCCGAAGAGTGGGTTGCCGGCGGTATGCCCATCACCAAGATGATGAACATCGAGCGCCGTCACGGTGCCGATAAGCCCGTTATCCGCAAGGCTCTGGTGGAACTGGACGGCGCGCCCTTCAAGTTCTTCGAGGCCCACAGAGCCCAGTGGGCAAATGATACCTGCTATGTCTATCCCGGTGCGATCCAGTACTTTGGACCCAGCGAGGTCTGCGATGTGACCACCCGGACACTGGCACTGGAAAAGGCCTGATCCTAATTACAAATCAAAAGGAGGCAACCCCAGGGGGCGCCTTTTCGGTATGGGGGGGCGGGGCTTGCGAACAAGGGAGGGGGA
>JAZNGJ010000047.1:0-4628 GCA_045576415.1 Faecousia sp.
AGGCATAAATAAAGCCCCTTAAGGGGCAGCCCGAAAAGCCAATGCGGTCGGCAAACTTTCGGGGCCCCTTTAGGGGTGAGGCCAGTATAATGCCCTTCTAGGGCTTACTCAAGCCACCGGCTTAGCCGGTGGTTTTGACTAATAAAGTTCTGATACGCTTTTGCCAAAAACAGTAAAGCTGACAAGTCCGGGATCAATACCTTTTGGCGTGCCGCAAACACGCAGCCGGACAGAGTAGGCTTTGACAGCGGGAAATTGTCGGTAGTCGATGCTTAAGTCGGTTTGATTTTCAGATGCATCTATCAGCATATGCCAGTTACCGCTTGGTGAGGATGCATACTCAATGGTGTAACGGAATGGCCCGGGCAGAATGCCGTTCGCTGTTTCCATACCGATATCCCGCCAAATGATCCGTAGAGCTTCTATGTTGTATCCGGTTCTTTTACCCAGCGGAATGGTAATGCTTTTTTCGGGATCTTCCAATAGTGGTTGCCAATAGGTACGGATGCTGTCATCTACGGCATACAGCGCTTCGTGACCGGGCACCGCACTGGAAGCTGTTGGCCACTGCATGAAGGTCAAGGGCAGAAGCCCTGCGTCGTTACCGGATTCGGGATGGAGCAAAACGCCGGGAGCGAACTGGGGTGTTTCTGTGGTTTGGGGACAATAGAGCTCACCGTTTTCGTCAATTCCCAGAGGATCCATACCGATCCTTCTCTCAAAAGGATGGTTCAGCGAGAATACATAGGTGTAGAAGATCCAAAGGGTATTGGCGGGACCTTTTGCAATACTGCCGTGTCCGGCTCCACGGAGAAGCCCGGTTCGCTTTTCTGTAAGAGGATCATGGTGTTTCTGCTGCACGAAACCGGAGAGCGGGCCTTCCTCGGAAACGGCGATGCCGTTAGCATAAGAACTGTACTGTGTACCGCTTCCTGAATAGAGCAGATAATAGCGGGAACCGATTTTGGTCATCCATTGTCCTTCGATATATCCCAGCCGCCGGTTTTGGTTGTGTTCTCCGTGACAGTGCCAAACGTTATCAGGATTAAATTCGTTGATGAGCACGGGTTCGGAAATCAGCTTCCATGGCTGATTCGGGTCAAGTTCGGCGCCAACAGTACCGGTAAAGCATTCCACATCCTCGTTGGCTTCGGCAGGACGTGCCTCAAACCAATAGAAGTACAGATGATTGCCATCTGCCAGATAGCAGCCGTCCGCCACATGCATGAGGTTGCCGTCCGTATCCGTCAGTTTGCCGCAAAGGGTGAAGGGACCTAATGGATCGTCGGCGCGGTAGACTTCTGGCATACCGTGTCCACATAGATACCATTTTCCCCGGAATTGCACGACGGCCGGACTGTAACGCATATGAGGGATGCCGATATCCACATGTTTCCAGTGAACAAAATCCTCTGTTACATACGCGAGGGAGTAACTGGGATACAAGATCCATTTGCCGTCATGATATACCACACTGGGATCGGCAATGGAGCGGTAGTCCTTGTAATCTTGTTGACACTCCGGTCCGGCATCCAGAAATCGTCCGCTTGGAAGGGATTCTATTACCAGGGGGTTGCAGTAAGTTAACTTTGCCGACATATTTGTTCCTCCCGTGTAGCTTCTTTTGGGTTGATGATAGCATAAGTCGGAAAAGAAAGCAACTAGTGTGTTACGGGGTTCTGAGTAAGAATCGGCTGCAGCTGCTTTCCTTCCAACGCGGCATCCAGCGCTTCCGGGATCTTTGCGAAGTCCGCGACCATGCTGGTGGGTTTCTTCGCTGCATCGTCCTGCCCAAAGGGAACAAAGTAATAGTGCTTTCTGGCCAAAAGCTTTCCAATGTTCTCTGCCGCTCCGGCCAGTGCGTCATTGGTGGATACGGCGATCAGAATAGGTCTGCCGTTGCGAAGGTGGCTTTTTGCTGCCATGGTAACGGAAGTGTCTGCGATGGAGTGGGCCAGCTTTGCCAGCGTGTTTCCGGTGCAGGGGGCGATGATCAGTGCGTCCAGCAGTTTTTTTGGCCCAATGGGTTCTACCTGCGCAATGGTGCACAGGGGCTCTTTGCCGCAAATGTCCGCTGCCCGCCGGATATGCTCTTGGGCGGTGCCGAAGCGGGTGTCTGTGCAGCTGGAGACTGGGGAGAAGATCGGGATCAGGGTGTGTTCTTTTGCCAATGCTTCCATAACGGGGAATACCTGTGAAAAGGTACAGAATGACCCGCACATAGCAAAGCCGATGTTCATATCAAATCCTCCTTTCCGGATAGTATTCTAAGAACGGATCCGGCGATCAAATAACCCGAGGATTCAGGAGCGTCCCGGTTAGGAAGCCCTCTTGCCCAGATCACTGCATCACTGAAGATACCTTGTTTGGATGCCAGATCGATCATAATACAATCCTTGCGGCAAAGCTCCGTTTGTTCGGCTTCCAGTACAGGAGCCGGGACGGTGTTGAAGATCACTCTGTAATGAGATAATCCGAAATTCAGTTTTGCCGTATCCCGCGTGTGAAACCTCAGTGACCGAGCGGTGGCGCGGTCGTTGTCCTTTCTGGCGGCAACGGTCACATCAGCGCCCATGGCCTTTAGTTTGTATGCAAGGCATTTGCCGATCCTGCCCCAGCCGATGACCAGCATAGGGCATCCTTCAAATACGACAGGGAGATTATTTCCGGCAATGCAAATGGCACATTCGGCGGTGATGGCAGCGTTCTGCGCCAGATATTGGGGGTCGCGCAGCAGATCTATGCAGTTTCTGCCGGGCAGCGCTGCGTTTTGCAGATTGCCGCCGATGATGGTTATGTTGTCGGGAAAAAGGGAAAGCACATCTTCCAAATGTCTGCCGCCCTTGATCAGATCACCTGCTTCAAAGCTGGGGACGGGCAGCAGCAGGTGGGTCACCTCCTGTGAAGGATCGGATGTAATTTCGTATCCCCGGTCAGAAAGATACTTACCGGCATACCGAAGCGCATCGGTATTTCCGGAAAGATGAAAAACGGTTCTATTCATGAAAAATCACCCTTTCACCCCAGAATATGCGGGCTTTGATGCCGCGGTGCTTGATTTTTCTGCGGTATTGCGTATAATGAAAGCAAGAGGTGAGCGTATGCAAAGACTTGGTTTTATTCATGATATGCTGGATGTGAAGGTGCTGATCCTTTTGGTTACCGCCCGCTCCAATTATCCCCTTACCGTGCAGGAGATCTATGAACTGTGTTATCAGGATGATTGTCTGAGCTATTTTGATGTATGCACGGCTGTTCCGGAGATGGTTGCCTCCGGCCACCTGAAGCAGGCCGGGGACGATAAATATGAGATCACGGAAAAGGGAAGAGAGGCAGGTGCTTTGACGGAGGATTCCATAGCCTTTACCGTCAAACAGCGGGCTGAGAATGCGGTTGCCCGCTTTAACCGCCAGATCCGCCGATCCAGCTTTGTCAAGACCCAGACCGTACCCCGGGCCAATGGCGATTATTCTGTGCTCATGACACTGGATGATGAGATGGGCAATCTTATGACGCTGGAGCTGGTCGCGCCGGACCAGCGGCAGGCTGTGCGCCTGGGGAAGCTTTTTGAGCAGAAGGCGGAAAATGTATATAGTCTGGTCATGGCGGAATTGCTGGACGAAGAATCTGAAGAAGAGTAAGCAATACCCCTTGCCGAAATAAGCGAATCAAGGTATAATAATAGTACACCAAAGAATTGGTGAAAAGAAAGGAGCTGCCGCATATGAAGTTTCAGTTTAGTGAGAAGAAAGTCAAGCTGCCCGGCAATGTCCATACCTATGCCGAGAAAAAGGTTATGAAGCTGGCTCGGTACTTTGAGGAGGATGCGGAAGCACTTATCGTCTTTTCTGTAGAAAAAAACCGGAACAATGTGGAACTGACAGTCCACGGTGCCAATACCTGGTTCCGGGCCCATGAGAGCACATCGGATATGTTCGCATCCATCGATGCTGCGGTCGGCACCATTGAAGGCCAGATCCGCAAGAATAAGACCCGCCTTGCCCGCCGTCTGCGGCAGGATGCCTTCCAAAGAACCGTTGAGGAAACCTCCTTCACACCGGAGGAGAAGGAAGACGATCTGAGCATTGTCCGCATTAAACAGTTCTACTTCAAACCGATGACCCGGGAGGAAGCTGTGCTGCAGATGAATCTTTTGGAGCATAATTTCTTCGCTTTCCGGGATCAGGATAACGGCGGTTCCTTTGCTGTGGTGTACCGCAGAAATGACGGCGGCTACGGCCTGATCGATGATGCTGAGTGAATTTAAATATCGTTTGGGAGCCTCATTTTGGGGCTCCCAAAATTTTTTCATAAAAGACAAAATAATGCTTGACAGATAAATTTTCATCTGGTAGAATACTCAAGCGCTTGCGAGAGCGCAGCTTCATAAAAGCACAGAACACAAAGAAATTTGACAAGAATCGAAAAAAGTTCTTGACAAGGGGAAAAAGCTGTGCTAGAATAAGCAAGCTCACCGCAAGTGAGCACCTGTACCTTGTAAATTGAATAATGTGAGACGAACTATAACACCTTGGACAATTAAATGGATTGTTTAAGCGTTTTTGAACGAATAACAGCCAACGAAAATTCTTGAGTAAATTTGCTAGTACAAATTATTCAAAGTGGTT
>JAZNGJ010000048.1:0-13854 GCA_045576415.1 Faecousia sp.
GGCACTCCCACCGGCCGCTTCGTCGATGCGGACGAGCTGATCGGTGCAACATTGTTCCTGTGCGATGACAGAGGCGCTTCTGCCATCACCGGCGTGGTTCTGCCCGTCGATGCCGGCTTCGCAGCTTACTCCGGCGTGTAATTCCCAATAAAAAATCCCGCCTTTTGAAGGCGGGATTTTTTTAGTTCAGAGATTCAATTAGCTTGCCAAGAACAGGTTCAAATGCGGCACCGTACCAGTGGTTATCCAGTTGTGCGGTGTATTTGATGCATTCAACAGTGTAGTCTGCCGCGATTTTGGCCGCATCGTAAGCGCTTTTTCCTCGAACCAGCGCACCCACAAAGGCAGAGGCGTAGATATCGCCGGTGCCGTGGCAGCTGTTTGCCAGTTTGTCGTGCTCGTAGTATGCGTATTCTCCGTTTTCATAGACGACTACGCCGGTCTTGCCGGGGGCGTAGGAAACACCGGTCAGGATCACATTGGGGCAGCCCAGTGCGGTCAATCCCGCCAGAAGGGAGTCGATATATGCCCGGTCATACTCCGTTTTGTATTCAATGCCGGTGAGGAAGCTGGCCTCCGTAATATTGGGCACCACATAGTCAGCCTTGGCGCACAGACCCTTCATGGCTTCTACATAATCCGTATCAAAAATGGAATAGAGCATTCCATTGTCTGCCATGGCAGGGTCAACGATTTTGACACACTGCGCATCGGCGGTCCCGGCAAAGATATCTTTTACATAGCTGATCTGCTGTATACTGCCGAGGTAACCGGTGTAGATGGCGCGGAAGCGAATTCCTTCCTTGCACCAGTGATCTTTGATTGCGGGCATATCCTCTGTCAGATCCCGGAAAGTGAAGCCGGTGAAGCCGGCAGTGTGGGTGGAAAGCACAGCAGACGGCAGTACGCAGGTCTCCAGACCGCAGGCGGAAATGATGGGCAGTGCAACAGTCAAAGAACACTGGCCGACGCAGGAAATATCTTGAATTGTAAGAACCTTCTCGTATGACATAGCGTTCACTCCTTTTTTGATCTGTATGCATTATAGCATGAACTGGCTATAAAAAAAGTGCCAAATAATACATAAAAATAAAGGCCAGATGTGGATGTGTGTATGTAAGATTGCGATTTTCCAAATTCCTGACATAAAATACCGTGGATTGCTTTACATTTTAGGCCCAAATGTGTTATCATATTCGGTAAGATAATGAATAAAGGATGCGTACCATGAACTATATTGTTTTGGATATGGAATGGAATCAGCCGTGGCCGGGATCTCCTTCTGCCAGAAAGGTGCTGCCGGTATCGATTCGGGGGGAGATCATTCAGATCGGCGCTGTGAGAGTGACCGAGGATCAGGCCGTTGCGGATGAATTTCAGATTCTGATCAAACCGAAGTATTATCGCCATTTGAATCGCAGAGTCAGTAAACTGACTGGAATCAAAGAAGCAAGACTTCGGGATGAGGGTGTCCCCATGGTGGAGGCAATGAGCCGGTTCCGCCAGTGGTGTGGCGACGATATTGTTTTTTTGACCTGGGGCTTTGATGATATCGGGATCCTGCGGGAGAATCTCCGGTTGTATGGCCTTGAGGAAGACTGGACAGAAAAATGGTATAATGCGCAGATGATCTTCAATGCGCAGACTGACGGCTCCTCTTCGCAAAAAGCGCTGAAGACAGCAATGGAAATATTTGAGATCGAAGCTACGCGGCCTGCCCATGATGCGTTGGGCGACGCCTATCATACGGCGCTGATCTGCGCCCGTCTGGATCTGAAAAAAGGCATGCAGGAGTATGCACAGGCGCTGAAAAGCCACGATAATGGCTTCCATGGAGCGGAACTGCCGGGATGCATCGCGCGTAAGGTGTTTTATGACTATGCGGATAAGCAGGCGGCGCTGAATGCCATGACGGAAAAAGAGAATCTGTGTCCGATTTGCGGTAAGCAGATGCAGGGGACCCGGTGGTTTTCCCAACCCGGCCACCGGTATATGGATCTGGCATCCTGCCAGGAGCATGGAAAGTTTTTGATCCGGATCCGCCTCTCGGAGCAGCCTGATGGGCTGGTACGGGTCAGCCGATTGACATATGAAGCTACTTCGGAAGCGGCTCAGGCCTATGAACGCCGGGCAGAAAAGGCGGATCCTGAGGAATACCGTCCCTCCCGACGCCGCCATCGCAGGGGTTCCCGGGAACGCAAAGCGGAAAAAAATTAAAAGCAACAAAGCACCTGTGATGAGATCCTTTTGAAAGAACAGAGCAAGCTGCACTTCGTACGGAGTGCAGCTTGCTTTTTTCATGCCGGTTCAAGATGGATTGTTGAGGTTTTCCGCCTTTTTCTGAAGCTTCGCTATGGTGGGGAAGTAGACGATGAGCAAAGCCGCGATTGATAATACCCATCCAATGGGCCATACCAAATACAGGAAGGTAAGGTTGGGGCAGAGGGGGAAAATTGCGTAGACCCAAACGAATCTGAACAGACACATAAAAATAAGGGTCGCAATTGTGGGGTAAATTGGTTTTCCCATTCCTTTGAGAACGCCGCCGATCACTTCGTTGATACCGCAGATAAAGTATGTGCTGGAAATAATGATCATTTTTTGCCGGGAAAATTCAATAACTGCCGGGGAACTGGATAATAGGGAAGAGAGCTGTTCGGAAAAAACAGCAGATAATGAACCAAAGGTCACGCCGAAGACTGTTGTAATCAATATGGACTTGGTGATAATTTGCTTTACCCGCTTTATGTTTCCGGCACCGATATTTTGGGCGACAAAGGGGATGGTAGCTACTGACGGAGCGTGAATGATCTGGTACATTACCCCGTCAAATCTGTTGGCTATGGATATTCCTGTGGTTGCGTCCGCGCCAAAGGAGTTAACAGCTGTGGCGATCACCACATTAGCAAGAGAATACAGTGCACTTTGTAATCCGATGGGGATGCCGACTTGCAATATGCCTTTCAGCTCTGTGGGATCAAATCGGATTTTCTTGAAATTGACCGTAATAGCATCATTGCTTCTCAGTAACGCGCAAAAAGCCAAAATGCCTATAACGATGCTTGCGATGTTCGACGCATGAACAACTCCCGCAATAGACAAATCGAAGACCGCGACAAACAGAATTGTGAGCAAAATCTTTATGATTCCGCTCAAAATTGAAAAATAGAGAGGCCTTTTTGTGTCACCGGTGGCTCGCAGTATACTGGCACAAAAAGAGTAAAATGTAGTAATGGGAATCCCATAAAAAGTCAATCTAAAGTACAGCGTCGCCTGAGCAAGCAAGCTATCCGGACAGTTTGTGAGTTTTAATACGCTTTCAGCCGATGCGACACCGGCAACCATAAATAAGAATCCTAATGCCAGCGATAACAGGAACGATGTCATCACGGCGTTATCCACTCTGGTTTTGTTACCTGCGCCGATATGTTTGGCAACAATAACATTGGAACCCACGGATATTCCGGTGATCAGGGTCGTGCACACGGTTATTATTGTTCCGCTTGCGCCCGCGGCACCGACCGCGCTGTCGTCGGCGTAAAATCGCAGCACAGCCATATCTATAAGATTGAATAAGGATGCCATAACGCCCATTGTTATGATCGGCATGGTCATAGCAAGCAGGCCTTTGGTGATTGAGCCCGAGAGCATATTTACTTTACCGTTTTTCACTGGGAATCCCCCTTTGGTCATCTGTGTTTCAAAAATTATAGCACCCAAAATCTTAACGGGTTATAACTATTTATATATTTACTTGCACAAAAGATAGATTTGCTGTATAATACCGTTGGTGATGTTATGAGCTACATTATTAACTATATAAAGAGTGAAACGCCCTCCCATCAGCACAAAAATTATGAAGTTATTGTTTACACCAGCGGAAACGGTGTTTTTCTTGCAGGAGGAAAACAGATCCCGGTTTTTCCCGGAAAGATCATAATCATTCCTCCGGGCGTGATGCACGGTGCGGTATTCAGCGAAAATCTTGAGCGGATCTACATACGCGGAAAATTCAGCCATATCTTCAACCTCACTTCTCCGACTGTTGTTTTTGATAATTCCGAGAACGATGGCAGATTGCTCGCGAGAATGATTTACAACAATCGATATGCCAACGCTGAGTATATTGCGGCTCTGGTGGGCGCTTTTTCGCATTACTTGACCCAGAGTTTGAAAATGGAAGACAAGATTAGTGCGGCGATCGATGAGATCATCGATCATATTACCAATAAATTTTACGACAGCAGCATGAACCTCAATGCCCTGCTGCAAAACAGCGGATATGCGGAGGATTACATCCGTGCGCAATTCAAGAGATTTACCGGAAAAACGCCGACAGAGTTTTTAACCAGAGTAAGAATAAACCATGCCTGTTATTTGATAGATACCTACAAGTATTCACTTTCACTGGCTGAAATTGCGGAAAAATGCGGATATACCGATTATGTATACTTTTCAAGAAGATTTAAAAATACGGTGGGAGTTTCTCCTAGAAAATATATGGAAGACTCATTTGATTAATAAAATAGTTGAAAACTGCTATTAATTTCTATCCCTACAGATTAACGCCGCCCGAAACCGGGCGGTGTTTTCCTGCTTTTTTTTCATGAGAAAATGCTTGACAGAAGTGCTGTTCGGTGATACAATACTCCTCGTGATGGTGCTCAGGCACCTGTGACTTTATGGGCCCTTAGCTCAGTTGGTTAGAGCCTCCGGCTCATAACCGGATAGTCCCGGGTTCGAATCCCTGAGGGCCCACCATCCAATCCAAGGCTTCTGCCTTTTATATATAGGGGTATAGCTCAATTGGTAGAGCGGCGGTCTCCAAAACCGTAGGCTCAGGGTTCAAGTCCTTGTGCCCCTGCCAAAAATCGACAAGTTTCAACAGAAACTTGTCGATTTTTACTTATTCATTATTAATTCTTCGCTCTTCACTAGAATTATGGGCCGGTTTTTGGAAAGTAATAGGTAATAGTGAAGAAGTTAGGGTATTCGCTTTGCGGATAGATTGAATCTTATGTTGTGTGTTCGAAGCAGTATATAAAATGCGCGAGAATGGGCGAAAAGTGTCGAAAAAGAAAGAACCGGAGCGATCGTTTGCTCCGGTTCTTTGTGTGTGGTTCAGGAGAAATTGCCGTCCTTGTCGCAGGTGAGCGTAAGTGTATGGACAGGTTTGGAAATTGTGATACCAAGGAAAGTTTTTCCCATGGTAACTGTACAGCTGGCGGTATTGCCGCTTTTGCTGGCGGACTTGGAAACCGTATACCAGTTGCTTGCGTACACATCCACATTACAGGAGGCGCTTGTGCAGGAGGAGGTGGTACCATTGTAAGTGAAAGTGCCAGTCAGGGTAATCTTCCATTCCGCAACATCATCACTGTTATAATATGTTCTGGATTTAGTTTGTGTTACGGTGTTGGAAGCTCTGGTACGAACTTCTTCGATAACCGTGACCATGTAGCTCCCGTCATCAAAGTAAACGGTGTTTTCGTCTGCGGTAGTCATCTCTGCTGCGAGGGCAGGATACGGAATCAAGCAAATCAGCATAAGCAGGGAAAGTGCGGTGCAGAGAATTCGTTTCATTTTCATTCGTCCTTTCATAGAACATTAAGAGCCAATTTCGTCAACATAATAACCACTATTTGTTTTAGAATCAGCGATCATTGCCCAAGCAACCGCGCCACCCCAGATCAGCAGTGCCGCCAAAACACCGGCGGCGATCACGGTAAATACTTTTTTGCGGATTCTGAGGGCGCGGAGAGTCTCTTCCGTGTTCAAATCTTCCACATACCCGGACGCGATCTGCTGGGGTGTGCCGAAGTGGGCTTCAAGCTGAGAAAAATCCGCTTCCGGATGGTTTTCCAGATAGGAAGCTACGCTGGATCTGATCTCCGCCAGGATCCTGCGCTTCTGCTGGCCATTGCAGGGCAGCCAATCCCGGATGCTGCGGTAGTAACGCCGAAGTGCGGCGCTGTCACAGTTGGTCATTTTCTTTCTCTCCTCCTGATTGTATGATGCGGAATACGCCCTGTGTAGTGTCCTCGTATTCTCGGATCAGCTCCTGCAGCCGCGCTTCTCCGGCCGGCTCCAGATGATAGTAAATGCGTGTCATCCGCTTGCCCACAAGGACACGGTGATCTGAGATCATGCCTTGCTCCAGCAGCCGGTACAGCACAGGGTACAGGGAGCCCTCCTGTGTGGTAAGCTTGCCGCCGCTGGCGCGCTCGGTTTCCTGCACCAGCTGATAGCCGTACATATCCTCCCGGCGAAGGAGCGCAAGGATCACCATGGCGGTAACGCCTCTGCGGAATATATTTTGCCCATTGTCTGCAGCGATGATGATCACCCCGCTTTCAGTCGTAATATATAAATAGCACAATTGCTGTGCTAAATCAATACCTGTGTAAGAAAAATAATTTTGAGAAATTTTGCCAAAAAGCTCTTGCAATCTTAACGGGTTATGATATACTTTAACTATAACATACCTTTTAGACAAAGGCATGTTATAAGAAAAGGTACTGCGGGCGACGATTTTTGCCCCCTGAAGCGCAGTATAATAGTTCCGGAAAGGTTGTGATTCCAATGAAGCAGGTAAGGCTGTTTTTCTAGTTTGCCGGGATTGGGAAAGTGTGTTCCGACTAGCAATGACTGTGCGTAAAGGCACCGTAATTGCGAACCAGTGACAGATGTCACCGGTGTAGCAAACTCCAAACTTTTTGTGTTCCAGCCGCCGGTAGGTTCTGGATACGAAACAAGAATACTATACTCAAGGAGGACACATTTATGAAAATGTTTAGACGAATTTCCGCTCTGGCTTTGGCTGTTGTTATGATCTGCCTGCTCAGCGCGTCTGCTTTCGCGTATGACTATTATGTATCACATCCGTTTTATGACATGGAAGATTCTTTTGTCGTTGCATTTGCTGATATTTCCCAGTATGAGACTTCCGGAACTGTGGAAATTCAGCCCACTGCATTGTTGGACCAATACATCAACATCGAGATTGACTACCAGTATTACATAGGTGCTACCTTGCATTCGGCACACTCGATAAATGAAACAGAAACAAGTAATCCCTATCTTACTGTTGGAACGAATAATAGAACCGAGGGGATTACCAAAATGTATTGGGCAGATTATACTTACGCCGTGTACTTTACCACATTGTCCGGCCAGTTCAATGAGTTTTACAGCGGTCCTGTACGCATTACCTACAACGGATAATGAGCAATAACACATTTTGTTCCGTCACCCTTTCGGGTGCCGGAACACCCAAAAATGAAAGTAAAACGGAATTGCTTCCGTTGGATATAGAAAGCAGGAAATAGTTGCGCGCAATGGTCGAGAACAGAAGCAGAATTTAATTTGCGAAGGAGATTGAATTTATGAAAAAGTGGATCGCAGTCATGCTTGCGCTTGTGCTGATGCTGCCGTTGTTTGGCTGTAATACGCAGCCTGTTGGAACGGATCCGACCACCACAGAAAATGTTGGCACGACACAAAGCACAACTGCGCCGAACCTATCCCAAGGCAGTACATATCCTACCAGACCATGGTATAACAGCGTGGAAGACTACTTTGAAATAGATCCTCAACCAGAGCGGGATGATATGCTGAAAGTTCAGTACCTGCCGGAAGAAGTGGAAAATCCCCAAAATTTTCCGATTTTGAAATGGGTATACACGAGTTATGCTACAAACAGTAGTTGGAGCGAGGCTGCTGCCCATGAAGCAAACGAAATGCTGGCAGAAAAGAATATGCCATTCCGGCTTCAGTTCGTAATTCTAAAAATGGATACAGACTGGTATACGAATACGCGCTGGTTTGACCTGCCGAGAGTACAGGAGATTCTGGCGGATGCGGATCTAATCTCTGGGTGGATGGGCCCGGATGAAAGACAGGAATACCTGATGCCCATCACGGAATACGCCGCCGGTGAGGCGGAGCCGTCTCTCGAAAACGCGGTGCTCCATAAGCTGAACTGGCTCAATGGTTCGGCGAGCGGCGAAATATACGGGATTCCTTCAATGGTGGATAATCCTACCAGCATTGGGTGGCAGGTCAAGGCGGAGTTTTTAGATAAAATGGGGCTGACTGCGGAGGATTTTGACCGCCAGCTATGGGAAATGGATGAGCTTCTTGCCCAAATTTACAAAAAGAATGGTAATGAACCGTTTTTCTATATTGAAAAGAGTAATGGTGCGAGATCCGCAAGGCAATACAGTAACATTGGGTCTGTTTGGCCGTATCAGTTGGTTACGCCTGTAAGAGAATATCAGTACATTGGTGCCTGCTACGGCATCGATCTCATTGCCGGGAAACCCTCGGTGGTAAACACCATGGAGCAGGAGGAATTCCGCAAGATCCGGCTGGCGATCCGGCGGTACAGCGATGCCGGGTATATCGTAGAAGGTACCAAGGATATGCCTGCCCCTGAGTTGGCGCAGATACTGTATACCTCAGTAATTGGTGAAGAAATTTGGCGTGATACGAACGGCGGTGTACATATTCCGGTAAGCGTGGCCAAATATTCGTATGGTTATGCGCTCAGTAATAGCTGCGGTGTGGCAGCAAGTTCCGTCTATTGGCAGGAGGCGCTGATGCTTCTGAACTTGGTGGCGGAGGACGAAGCTTTCCGAGATCATCTGTTCTTTGGCAAGGAGGGACGAGACTATACCTTAGTGGACGGAGTGTATTCAAGAATTGAGCAGGAGGATGGGTCTCGTTACCGCATGGAGTATCTGTCTGGGCTTTACGAGTTCAGCAGTGTGCTGGAAAAGAACTCACATTTGATTTATACAGGAAAACCAGTGAAAGAGTTTTATCTAGAATGTATGGAAAGCACAGATGTGGTCGAGTACCCCATTATCTTTGATTACACGGGATTCGAAGCAGAACTGGTGGAAATGGGAGATCTGCTGGGTCAGCTTTTGTACAAATACACAGAGTGGACTGAGGAAGAATACGACGGATATCTCCAAAAGCTGAAAGACGCGGGCAGCGAGAAGATCCAAGCGGAACTGCAGCGTCAGCTGGACGAATGGTTGGCGGCGAATCCGGACTGGTTGGAATGGTTTAACTGAATCAATATTTATACGAATAATCAACACAGCCGCCCTCACCAGAGGGCGGCGAAGGTGCATACAGGTCTGGAACAAAAGTTCGTTTTCAGAGCCAGATAAGGCGGCATTGATTATCGAAGAGAAGGGATGGAAATCTATGAAAAAAACACAAAAAACTGTTGCGATCCTGCTCGCAATGTTACTGATAAGTGCTTTGTCGGCCTGCCAGAATGATCCTCCCACAGGGCCAGATGACCATTCGGACTGGGTATGGGTGCAAAGTGACACATATGGTGCTTTTAGTGATACCGGATATTACTATGTAGACGACAATGTTCTGTGTTATGCGGATATTGCTGTCGGAGAATCAACTGTGCTGTGCACAAAGGTTGGCTGCAGCCACAGCACGCAATCCTGCGACGGTTATATTTCGGTTCTGGGTATGACCATACCCATGTTTTTCTATGATGACCACCTGTATTACTGCCCTGCAAGAGAGGGAGTTGTCTACAGCCGGAACGCAACCGGTGCTGAACTGAAAAAGGTCGGCAATCTGGCTGAAAAGTACACAAAGAATCAGCAGGGTGTGGAAATTGAAAGCTGTGCAGTGGCGGATGGCTACCTATACTACCAGGCCGGTATTTCTGACTCCGTGATGAAGGATGGTGTGACGCAGGTCACAAAGGTAATGCACGCCATTGGTCGGATCAACCTGACCACCGGAAAGGACGAGGTTCTGGTGGAAGAAGCGCTTGATAAAAGCAATGAAAAGCTGGTTCTCTGCGCTGTTCGCGGCAATGGGATCCTGGTCAACCGTTGGAGCGGTACGGATGTGAATCGAAGTGATCCGGGTTTTTCCGACGCTGTCAAGGAAATACCCATCATTCTGGAGCACTGGAATCTGGAAACGGGAGAAAAGACAATCCTGTTTGAAAAGACTAGGGCAGACTGTATCGGGGTTAACATGGTGGAGGATGGAAAGGTGTACTTCTCTGCCAAATTCGGCCAAGTTACCGATTCTATGCGGTATGATTTCAATATTACCTATAGCTATGATCTAAATACCGGCAAAGAAGAACTTGCCTGCCCAACATATACCCGCAGCCATCTGGGAGGGAAATATGTTCTGTGCAGGGATGCGGAAACCGGAGAATACCAGATCTATGACATGGAAAAAGACCAGGTGTTACCCTGCGAGGTGAATGAACCGGGTCAATTGGTAGTTAAGAATACATTTGACCGTGGCTTTGTTGTGCGCATCATAGAGGCGGAAGAAGGAGAGATCACCTACAACCCTGAGACTGTCTTTTATTATGTTTCCCACGAATCTCTTGCCGACGGCTTGCAAGAGGCAGATCTGCAGTATATATATACCTTCTAATTACGCTATGGAGTGCCAAGGCCTTTATTGAAATGACAGGTTGTAATCCCAAGGAAGCAGGTAAGGCCGCTTTTCTGATTTGCCGGGATTGGAAAAGTGTGTTCCGACAACTGCCACGGATGTGGCAATTTCCACAAAAATATGTTCCGGCTGCTGGTACGGTATGGACAAAACGAATAAAATATATTATAATACTAAAGGAGGACACTTTTATGAAAATGTTTAGACGAATTTCCGCTCTCGCGCTGGCTGTTGTTATGATCTGCCTGCTCAGCGCATCCGTTTTTGCGGCAGCTTTGGATGATTATGATTATCGGGATTCTCATAGCTTTGGCGATGAGTATAATACCGAAGTTATAGTATTAGCGAATGTCAATCAACACTCAACAGCTGGATATGTTGAAATGTTAACACAGGATGCGGTTGGAAATGAAATCAGCATCTCTCTGAGTTATCAGTACTATCCTGATTCTGCTCAGACTGCGGCTGAGACTCGAACCAGAACCGATGGTGTTATAGAAGCAAATGTATGGAGCAGTTCTATTGTTAAGGAAATCGCTTCGACCTTCCAAATGAAAGAAGCAGAGTATTCTTTTAGTGTGGCATGTGTCACCTCTTATGGAACGGATTATTGCGACTTTGATTCCGATGTGATTACTTATCCGTAATGTATTTTTGCTATGGCCCCGGTACCCATTTGGGTATCGGGGCGTTTCGGAAGACTATGACAGTTGGTACAGCGTTTTTTGTGCAGAACGAACAAAAGAGGGGCGCGGGATTTGTCATTATTCACAAAGATAAAAAATATGCAAAAAACTTGTCCCAAAACCGTCCCCGGAGGGGTTATAGGGTTAGATGGATCGCTCATACATCTGCCCGAAACCCGAAAGGAGAAAGCGTTATGAAAAAACAGTACAGAATCATTGCTATTACACTGGTGCTTATATTGCTGCTGACAGGCTGCAATATCGCGCCCGCGCCCACAGATCCGACCACTGGAACTTCCGGCTCGACGCCAAGCACTACTTCGCCGAAATCGCCTCAGAAGCCCCAGCTTAGCCATTCTTTATACGGTTTGCTGGAAACACCCGAAGCCCCTGTCGGGGTGTCCTGTCAGCATATTCCGGCTTCTGTAGAGAATCCGGACAATTTGCCGGTTTTGAAGTGGGTCTGTTTGTCGACAATGGAGAAAACCCATGCGTGGACCGAAGAGGCGATCCTCGAAGTAAATCAGATGCTCGCAGACCGGAACATGCCTTTCCGTGTTCAGTTTATTATGCTGGCGGCAGAGGAGTATCCTACCAATTGTAATTGGTTTCTCAGCTCCGAAGCACAGGAAGTGCTGAAGGATGCAGATCTAATCTGGGGAGATTTTAGCGTCAGTGAAATGAAAGCGTATCTGACTCCCATCACAGAATATGCAACGGGCAGTAAAACACCGAGCCTGAAAAACGCAGTAGCCCATGAGCGTAATTGGCTTGGCGCAACGCTGTACGGCGATATCTATGGTATTCGGACTGATTTGCGTTCTGCAAATAGCACTGGTTGGTATGTGACGCCTGCGTTCATGCAGCAGCATGGGCTGACGGAAGCGGATTTTTCCAAAAACTTCTGGGAAATGGATGCATTGTTTGCGGAAATTTATAAAAACAACGGCAATCGAGCATTCCTTTTGGTGGACGGAGACGGTGTCGGTTCTGTTGGGAATGTTAAAAACGCAGTGGGTTCTGTATCTCCCGGGATGTCGTTTGAGCAAACAGGGTATATGTATCAGGAGATCGGTTCCTGCTTTGTCATCGACCGGAGCAGCGGAGTTCCTACCGTAGTAAACAAGATGGAAACGGAGACTCTCCGCAATTTCTGGAGCGCCATGATCCGTTACCAGCAGGCGGGATATGCGGTTGAGGCAAACGGAGATAATAATTCATTAACGCCGATATACTATTCTCTTGCTCACGGAGACGATACATACGAAACCATGTTGTTTGATAACGACATTGACAGAATCTGTATTCCGGTTACGGATGTTATTTACTCCGGGTCCATAGGCAGCGGATGTCTAAGCGGTGTGGCGGCAGTTTCTGAACACAAGGAAGAAGCTATCTCTCTGTTAAGCCTGATTGCGGAGGACGAGGCATTCCGGAACCAGCTGCTCTTTGGCAAGGAAGGCCGGGATTATACGGCAAATAATGGAAGCTACGCCATCAAAAAACAGGAAAACGGCGCATATTACAGCATGCCTTACCTGTCCCAGTACGCTTATTTTACGGATATGTACGGAGGACGGTTATTCTTGAACAATCTTTCCACAAAGGGGGCCGATAAGCTGCAGGCTTACCGGGATATGCTGGATAGTACAGATTATTCCTGCTATCCAATCCTGTTTGACTATAGCGCCTTTGGGGAGGAGCTGGCTGCTATTTCGGAAATATTCAATGAATATTACTATGATCTGACTGCCATTAAAGACGGGGAGGCTGTGCATACAAGCGAAGGCTACGAGCAAATGCTTCAGAAGTTCAAGGATGCAGGCAGTGAGAAGATCATTGTCGAATTGCAGCGGCAGCTGGACGAATGGCTGGCAGCGAACCCGGATTGGCCGGCGCAGTATGGCTAATGAGCGTTTATGTTAGAAAATGTAGGGGCGATTCATGAATCGCCCCTACGGTGTATGTCGTTATTACAGAGGTAAACGATCATTCGGTGTGCCATATCAAACGGCATCAGGAGAAAAGGAGTGGAGAATTTATGAAAAAGTGGTTTTCAATCATTCTTATACTGTTCTTGCTTGGCAGTCTTGCTGCCTGCGGAGAGAAACCCGCGGTTTCCGGCGGCGATCATTCAGATTGGGTATGGGTTCGGGACGGTATAACCTATGGAGCCTTGACGGATACCGGATTTTACTATGTGGATTATTGTTTCCTAAGTTACTTCGATTTTGCCGCCAATGCCAGTACGGTATTGTGCTATAATGCTGGTTGCCGGCATGAAGACGAGCAATGCGATGCGTATTTGAGAGGTGCGGGTAACAGACCGATGTATTTTTACAATGACCGTTTGTATTATGTCGATTCCTACGAACCTACACTCTATAGCCGTAATGCCATTGGCATGGAACTGACGAAGATCGCAACTCTGGGTACAAAATATCTCGAGGAGCAGAAGGTTGTTAAGATCAAAAGCGGCGCGATTGCCGGGGGATATCTGTACTATGGAGCTAGTGTCTCTACGGTGACGCTCGATGAAAACGGAGTTAATGTCCATAGGGTTGAGCGGGATTATATTGGCCGCGTCAATCTTTCCACCGGAAAGGACGAGATCCTCGTTGAAGAGTTCTACGATAACCAGCATGAGAAGCTGAGCCTCTGTGCTGTCCGGGAAAACGAGGTTTTATTGAGCCGCATGGAAGGA
>JAZNGJ010000049.1:0-4779 GCA_045576415.1 Faecousia sp.
TTTCACGGTCACTTTGGATGAAAGCTATGCCTTTGACTACATGGATTATGCATCGGAGGAGTTTGTGCTGCAATCCACCATGGAAGGCCAGCGAATTGTTATCAATCTCCAAAAGCGGGATAAGGGAACTGTGGAGATCAACCTGCCCGAAAATCTGAAGAATGATCCCACCATGCGTGTCGTGGTGTACCAGACCCAGAGCAATCTGCTCCGGGAGCTGGAAACTCAGGTCATTGACGGCAAGATCACGCTGCAGGTGGCACCCTCTGCCAATCTGCTGGTCTATGCGTTCTGCGACGGCTACTACAAGTTCACCGGTGCGGTGGATTCTATGGAAATCCAAAACGCCATAGATACGGATTCTGCTCACGTGCTGGATATCACTATGACGGCACTGCCTAAGTCCGGCACCTTTAGCGCTAAGTTCAATATCCATGACGTTTTGCCGGAGGGCGAAATCACGGCAGCTATGCTGGAAAGCTTCGACGGCATTTCCGTGGAGATCCGCAATGAAACCCAGGGAACGGTTTGCACTAATTACGTTCTGCAATATCCCTATATTATCATCAAAGACTATGAAACATTCTTTGAACTGTCCGATTTGCTGACCGTTACCGTCACTCCCGACGCGTCGCTGGAAATGTACGGCTTTACAGCCGTTCTGAATCCTGGTAATCAAGAGGAATACGGCACTACGGAAGGCACACTTGCCAAGTATGGTGCATTGTACATTACGCCCACGCTTCCCAAGGAAAGCAAGAGCAAAAAAGCAGTGGTGCAGGTGTTTAATGTTCTCGGTGACCGTTGCTCCATTGATGTGGTGGACAGCGGAGAGCTTCTGATTCGTCGCTTTGCAGATGGAAAATACACCGTAACCGTCAGCGAGCAGAATTATTTCCTCAACGCGGTGGACCGCCTGCTACAATTTACCTCCTGCGGCTGGACTGCCGGGGAAGATTACCACAAAGAAACTGTGGAGTTGACAGCCCCCTGCTGCAAGGAGCTGGCGATGGATGTCCCCTTGGCTCCCGAGGCCAGCTTCCTGATGAAGGAAAAACCCACGGCACGCAAGGAATATAAAGTGTTTAGCCAGTGGTGGAATTACAATTGGCCTTACTATACCACGGTAGAATTTGATATAACGCTGGATACACAATACAATCTGCAAAATACCCAGCTGGTGCTGAGCTTCCCTGCGGATCTGGAAATGTTCCATATTTCTATTAAGGGTCGGGAACCGGGACATCAGATGACTTATGACCGGAAGTATTATTCCGACGATGGTCAAACTGTTTATTACGAGTATCCCCTCAATGATCTGGCACAGCTGGGAGGCCGTGTGCAACTGTACCTCTGCCTGCGCTACCAGGATGATGTGATCTCTTACGAGCAGATCAAGGATCAGTACTGCGTTGCTACCATTCTCACCGACGCCACGGTGGATGGTGTGGTGGGACGGCATTATGTACCTGCCGGCTCTGTCAGCATGATGGATGATCAGATGCTGTCGTTCATGGTGAATGTTGAACATTCTCCCACGGTATCCAAGCGGAAAAATATCGCAGCATCGGTCACCGCGCCTGCCGGCTCGGAAATTGAGCTATACGCAGACGGCGTGCTGGTGGCGCAGGGCAAGGCCAATTATACAGGACTTGCGGTTATGCGCTATGATGTGCCCTTTGACTGGATTTGGTGGGAATACGAAGTTTACGCAGTGGTACGCATTGGAAACTCGGACGTTACATACACCACAGAACCTGTCAGCGTGGAATTCAACGAGGACCTGGCATCGCCGGTGGAAATCGTGGGTACCGTTGAAATCGTGGATGATGAGACGAAGGCTCTGGTCTATCCCAATGTGTATGACACGGAAAACCGGATCTCCGTTAATTTCCAAACAGGCGATAGAACGAATATCAAAATGCAATCCGTCCTGGATGATACGGAAGGAAAGACCTATACCGTCTATGAAACCTTCCGGGTCAAATTTGACCGCAGCAACGAGGCTGGTAACAGAAATGTAGCCATCGTCATTCGTTACACAGATGAATTTGGAAACGAGAAAGAGGAATATCTGTGGGCCGATTACGACGCTGAAAGTGACACCTTTATTGCGGAAAAGACCATTTCCCATGTCACCTATGATCCTGCTAAGCTTCTGCAGACCCTACAGCTGCCCACCCATATGGGTGTGGAATGGGATACCAGTGTGAACACCCTCGGTATCGTGCTGATGCCGGGTCAGATCCAGGCGCTGGCAGAAAAATTGAACGATGCCTACGAGCACCCCTTCGTGAGTATGTTCGGCACGGAGCTGACCTTGGCGGATGTATTGGATGTCATGAAGGATCCGGTTACCACCAATCCTCTTTTCCCGTATTTGCCCGCCCAGATGCAGGCAGATATGCTCAGTGATTATCAAGTGGTGATGGAAACCCAGAGCCTTTATAGCCACGTTTTCACCAAAGCTTTCGGGTTCCGGATTACCGATATGTCTACGGAGGATTATCTTACCTTGGTGTCTGCTGGAAAATCCGGCACCATTGACGAAAATGTGACTGCCGCAGAGTTGCTGGCTGAGGGGTATATTGAGATCCCTGTCTACGGACAGGATGCCGGTGTCTTTATGTTCAGCGGCGAAAACCGTTTCGAGGTTTACGATTTCAGTTCCAATTGCCACATGGTCTACGATGCCACTTCCTGGATGGAAGTGATCCAATCCTACATGCCAAAGCAGCCGGTGATGATGTATGCCACCAGACCTCTGTCGGAGGGAGAAGAAAATTCCGAATCCCTGAGCAAATATGTTGCCGGAATAAACGACCAGTATGTTGCCGATGTCATCGACAGAACTTACGAACAGTATAAGTCTATGGAAGAGTTTTTCGATAGTGCATTTATCGAAGGTATAAACGATGCTATAGAGTACATTGCTGAGTACTACGATGAAAGTTGGACGAGCTATGTGTTCGGCGCCAATAATCCCGTGCTGAACTCTATGACAGAAGCCGCTGCAAAGGCCTTGTCCTGGGCCAAGGACCTTCCTGGTTTGAATACTTTGGATTGGGATTGGGATCAGGATCGACTGATCAACCAGTACCTGAACGCTGATGGCTTGCCTTGCGCCGAGTTGACACCGGAGGGACAGCAGATGCTGGCCGACAGCAATCTTACCTCGCTTTCCTATGTTTTGACGGAGCTTACAGAATTAGGAGCAGATGCGGTGGCACCCATTGTTGGTGGTATGCTTGAAAAACAAGCGGGACAATATCTGTTCAAGGAGTATACAACGCCGTCCTACTCCAACGAAAGACTTTTGGAGTTTTATTACAATAATTTGGATATGGCCAGCTTAAACGGAACAACGATCACTATGACAGGTGATGCGTTTAAAGCTGCTGACAGTGATGGGTATATTCAATATATGGTCGATCAGGGTACGCTCAAGGCCAACAAAATTTATGATGTAAATAACCCAGATAACCTAATCGCAGTACACTTGGAGTCTAATATTAAAGGCATGACCGCTGAGCAAGCATACTTCTTAGGTCACAAAATTGATAAAAACGACGTGATTTATCAAGCTATCCAAGCCAAAAATAACTTCCAAAAGTTTTTCAAAACGAAGCCCGGAAAAGTGGTGAGTGGAATTAGTAAAATTTTCACCTTTGTGACCGGCGCGGGAGATTTGACTATACAGCTTAACAAAACGGCCAATGCCATCGACAAAATGTGTGCACAGTATAGCGAATACGTAGAGCAAATGCTGGGCTTCGGTGTCATGTACGCCAGAATTGACGAAATGTGTGACGCAATGCTCGCTGGGGACAAAGAAAAAATGGAGTACTTCACTGTTCTGCCGCTCTATGAACCCTATATGGCCGATGATTTCACAGGCTTAATTTGGGAGACTATGCAGATTCCCATGTTCAAGACCGTGATCCTTGAAGAATATGGTAGCGAAGAAGTATTTAATATGCTCTTCGAGGGCCAGGCATACATGTGGAAGGCGTATTATTACACGATCGGTGACCCTGCCACCGACGATTTCGAGACCGACATAGCATTTTACAAAAAGGATACATGGATTGAAACTTTTGGCGACCTTGTTGGTTCGGAGTATATGGAAAATTACTTCAGCGACACCAAGCAGTACTACTTCTACGAATTCTATAGCGGTCTGAATTATGGTGGCACTGTCAGAGAGTTGCGAAGTGCAGTTGTGGATGCTATGCTTGACCTAAGCCGTTTGTGCACCCAGTATAATACGGAAATCATGCTGGAAACTGTCCGCATGACCAACAGTTTGGCTACTTTGATACCATTTGGTCCTGGCGATCTGTATGCATACATAATGAACACTGCTGTCGAACTGCCCCTTGTGCTTTTGATGGATATGCATGGTGAGGTCTACGAGAATATTTATTCCAAAGAAAATACCATTAAGTATGAATTTGCCGTAGATAAGATTCGACAGGCATATGAAAATTACCAAACCACAAAGGAACTCATTGAATTCCGTGGAGAAGACGGAAAAGGCAATTGGTTTGAGAACGGTAAGAAGTATGTCAGCAGGCGAAGAGCAGACGAATTGTGGGATGCCATGGCAGAAAAATACTGGTATTATTTCGAATGGTATCCGTCCGGCTATGAAGATGGCGAGCGCTGGGATCAAGGAAAGATGGAATTTGATGAGGAAACGGATTACGACACAGGGGATATGATCTTCTCGGAAGATGATATGCTGATGGATCTAATCATCGAGCAAGAGGAATATCC
>JAZNGJ010000050.1:0-7828 GCA_045576415.1 Faecousia sp.
CTCTACCGAGGTCGGCAACATTCTGGACCGGGGCTTCAGCGAGTTCTACTACTCCGAAGTCTACACCGTGGACGCTGATTGCGCCATCACCAAGGCTTACGCTGTCGGTGATGTACCTCCCAAGACCGCTGTCAACCTGACCGTCCGTGTCAACGGCGGCGAATGGGTGGAAGCCGAAGGCGTTCAGCTGAAGCAGGGCGACAAGCTGGAATACCGGGTGGAGCTATATGCTTACAACTGCCTGCGTACCCCCAGAATCGAAAAAGTCGTTATTGAATTTGAATAATACAGGAGAACCAACGCCATGTATCAGATTTTTAAGATCACATCTCATACCACCGTCGACTTCGCAGCGGAAGAGCTTAAAAAGTATCTTCGCATGATGATGCCCCGCTGCGGCGAGATCCCGGTAACCTATACGCCCGAAGCGAAGGATGGTTTCCGCATCGGTCTGATGCAGGATTTCGGTCTGGATGTATCCGACGCCAAGGATACCACGCTGGATGATATTATCTACATCGATACTGATGAGCACGGCGGCATTATCGCCGGCTCCAACCCCGTTGCCACTCTGATCGCCGTGTACCGCTATCTGCGTTTCCTGGGTTGCCGCTGGTTGTTCCCCGGTATTGACGGCGAATGGATCCCCATGATCGACAGCCTTAAGCCTGTTAACTACCGTAAACTTGCGGACCACCGTTACCGCGGTCAGTGCAACGAAGGTGCCGAATTCCAGCCCAACATGATCGAAACCATCGATTTCACCCCGAAGATCGGTATGAATACATACATGCTGGAGTTCGACAACCCCTACTGCTATTATAATTCCTACTATGACCATGTATTCAGCAAGACCCGGGAGCCGGAGCCGGTCCACCGGGACACGATCCTGCAATGGAAACGCCAGTGCGAAGCCGAGATCCAGAAGCGCGGTCTGCATTTCCATGATATGGGTCACGGCTGGACGGCAGAGCCTTTCGGCATCGACAGCAGCCGGGGCTGGGCTTTGGAAAACGAGGATATTGTTCCCCCCGAGAGCCGGAAATATCTTGCCATGCTGGATGGTGAGCGGAAGCTCTGTCAGGGCGTCCCCCTCTTTACCAATATCTGCATGTCCAATCCGGACGCCAGACGGATCATGGTGGATTACATCGCGGATTATGCCGAAAAGCAGAACAATGTGGACTTCCTGCATATCTGGCTGGCCGACACCAAGAACAACCATTGCGAATGCGACGAGTGCCGGAAGAAGGTCACCGCAGACTGGTATCTGATCCTCTTAAACGAGCTGGACAAAGAGCTTACCCGCCGGAATCTGAATACCCATCTGGTGTTCATCGTCTATGTGGATACCTTCTGGCCGCCGATTGAAACCAAGCTGAATAACAACACCCGCTTTACCATGCTCTTTGCACCCATCACCCGTCTGTATACGGAAACCTATGCGGAAGAGCCGGACATGAGCAAGGTGATCCCATATAACCGCAACAAGCTGGTTCTGCCCCAGGGCATGGGCGAATCCCTCGGTTATCTGCAGGCATGGAAAAAGCTGTGGGAAGGCGACTGCTTCTGCTATGAGTATCACTTCATGGGCTTCCAGTACTACGATCCCAGCACGGTCTATCTTGCCGAGCTGATCAGCAAAGACATCAAGGCCCTGCGGAAAAACGGCCTCAGCGGCATCATTGAGGACGGCTCCCAACGCAGCTATTTCCCCACCGGCCTGCCTTTCCATGTATACGGTGAGACGCTGTTTGATGCGGATGCGGACTTCGAAGACTTGAAGGCAGACTATTTCAGCCACGCCTACGGCGAAAACTGGAAACTGGCAGACAAATATCTGACCACCATCCGGGATCTGCTGCCCTTCGATTATTTCTTCAACCGCAGCAATGTCAAGCCCTACTACCGCCCGGAGCTGGCCCCCAAGGCAGCAAAGGTGCACGAAATCGTCAAGGACTTTGCCGAAATCATCAAGGCCAACAAGAAGCAGTACTACCGGGCATCCACCGTTGCGTGGCAGCTGCTGGAGGTATTCAACAGTGCTGTAGACCTGCTGGCCACCGCCACAGAGAACAAGTGCGTCGGCAAGCATAAGGAAGCACTGGAGGCACTGGATCAGCTGTTTATGATGATGTCCGAAAAGGAAGTTTTCATTGAGCGCTACTACGACCAGTTCCTCTTCTGCCGCACTTGGGAAAACATGGCTCAGCGCAAGCTGGCAGTCATCGACAACACAAACATCTGAATATACCATCCGTGGGGCGCTGAAAACCGGCGCCCCACTTCTTTTTTTAATAATATGTTATCGAATCTCAATAATTTTTTATTGACTTTTGTCCTTGCCTGCTTTATACTACAGATAGGATCCACAAAGGAGGTTCGCTATGAGGCTATGGGGCAAATGTTTGACTGCGATCGCCGTCGTTTTTTTAATTACCTTGGCAGTCCCTGCCGCAATTTACCTTCAATTCTCCTATGTAACCACTTGGAAGTACTGCGCCGAATTTGATGACTTTGCCGAGGAATTCCAAACCGTTGCTGACTATGTCCTGTTGGAATCTTCCGGAAAAAGCGGCTACTACGATGTATCCCGAACGGAAAACGAAAAAAAGACCCTCTACGATTCGAAAACCAAGCAATATCTCGACCTCCCGGCAGAGGTAGTCACCGCTTTAGATAGGATAGACAGCAAGGATGCCTTCCCCCAAAAAGATTCCTGTCTGGATCTGATCTATTTCTCCGGGCAGTGCGTGCGGTTCAAAAAAGAAGGCGGCAGCTATGCTTTGGTATACGCTCCCGAGGGAAAACCCACCTATTGGCACAGCCCCGACGACGGAAAAACCGTTCTTGTAAAAACCATCGGCAACGGCTGGTATCATGTTGCAGTACGCTAAAGGAGGAAACCCATGCTGGAAAAGATAAAAAAGCTTACCAAGCGGGTATTTTGCCGCCCAATTCGAACTACCCTGCTCTTGTCCCTTGTTTTAGGATTGACTGCCGGTCTGATCGTTACCACTCTGGCAGCGCTCGCAGACGGTGAATATCAAATGGGATATCTGTTTCTCGCAGTTTTTTACGGTGCTTTAATCGGTGGCCTCTTTATCTGCCCCGGGATCCTGACCCTGTATAATCTGATCTACCTGTTCATCCCATGGCTGACAGATGACGAAAGGAACGATGGCCGTGCCGCTGAATATTTGACCCTTTTTCTTGGCACCTTGTACACTCTTGTTTACGTATTTGTTCCGGAAATCAAGTGGGATAGTAACTGGCCGGAGCAGCTTTACAACGCCGAACTCCACGCCCCCATTGCCACATGGACATGGCCGACGCTGATCACGATCGTGGCGGTTGCTGTGATCGGCTATCTCATCCTGCGGTTCTGGCGGCTCCATCAGCTGCCGCCGCTGGTGGCTGCCCTCGCCATCGGCGCAGTGTATCTGGGAGCAGCGCTTTGCATCACATGGTGCATCCAGCTTTGCAAGCACGAACTGCTGCTGTGTCTGTTCCCTTTCAATCTGGTGATCCTTTCCGCAAAAGTGATCAAAGAGGTCATTTGCGATTGGCACCGCCTTCCCCATGAGCCGCCGGCAGGAAAAGCACGGCTGATCCTGTTTCTCCATAATCTTCTTTACAAAGCGCAGCATTGGACTTGGATCGGATTTCTTCTCGCCCTGCCGCTGCTGGGTGTCCTCATCGCGGTGCTGACCTTGTTCGGTCAGGCGCCGGACAGTATCATAGAGGCTTGGACCCAGACCAGCGACTGGACCCTCTCCCAGCAGGTAGCGCCCCAGAACATCCAAACGGATATGCACTACCTTTGCACCGTGGCAGCTGGCGGGCACAAACAGGTGGTCAAGCCCCTGCGGGTGGGTATACGCCACGGCCACCGGGTCCTTGTCAACCGGCAGCTTTGCATCGCCAATGCTTTCGAACAATTGATGGAGGAGCGGATCCCCCGCATTCATCGGGTCATCCGGGATTTCTACGATAAGTACGGATACCCCATCGCCAAGCATATTCATTCTCCGTATACGGCAGATATTATCTGGTTTCTCATGAAGCCGCTGGAGTGGCTCTTCCTGATCGTGCTGTATCTGTTCGACAGGAAGCCGGAAAACCGCATTGCTGTTCAGTACCCCCACGCCCCTATCCCCAAAGATTGACAAAAGCCGGAACAACAGTTCCGGCTTTTCTCTATCTTGCAGTTTTTAAATTATTTGCTATAATGGTGCACAGGAAAATAAGTAAGAAGGTAGTTATCATGAAGAAATCAATCCTCTCCATTACACTCATTGCCACGCTGCTGTGTATCCTGTTTGCCGGCTGCAAAGCGGAAGACCCGGTCATCACCACGACCCAGCCTCCCCAGACCACTGTTCCTGCAACCACAGTGCCCAGCACACCGCCTACAACCACCGTTCCCCCCACGACCCAGACAGAGCCGTATGTTCCGGAAATCTCTCCGGACACGGTTGGCATCTACATCCCCGCAGCCAACGGCACCGCCGCAAGAAAGCATATCACCGAATTCAAATCCGTCCGCACCGCTAAAAAAGACATCGACTGTTTCGAAATACTGGCTACGCAGGTGGAACAGGCAGAGGGAAGCAACTTCCGTTCCATCTGGAACGCCGCCTGGGACAGCCACGAAAATGCCGAAAATGCCAAGATCGGCTTCCACATCTCCTTCACGCTTACCAGTGGCGAAGCCATCTCCAAGCAGCTGCTGAAGCCCAGCGACAGTGCGTCCTTCTATGACTATCTGGAGATCTATCTGTATGACGATGTGCATGTCGCCCCCGGTGTTTGGTACACCCATCTTGAGGACAAGGACATGACGGAAGAAACCGTAATCACATCCATCAAACTCACCTCCGGCAGCAAGATCGCGCAGGTTGGTGATATCACCTTGACCGCGTTCATTTACAACGGCGACGATTGCTTTGGCGCAGATGGCAGTTACATCGGTCTGGTTTCGGAAACCATCGTGATTCAGAATTCCGGCTCGTAAACCTGCTCTCTTGCTTCCCAGCAGATCTCCCGCACTTCGATATCCCGGATCTTCAACGCGGTGGAGTAGGGAGAAAATCCCACATGACCGCCCTTGATGGGATCCCGGTCGATCAGTTCCTGCACCAGAACGCCGTCTGCGATCAGGAAGCAGTGGCCGTCAATGGCACCGGTGATGATCTCGACTTCTGTACCGGGCTCGTAGTGATACAAAGATGTCAGAGAGCGCAGCTCCTCTTCGGGAAACCGCTCGATGCCGCTCTTGTTCTCATACCAGCCGTTCAGACCCACCACATAGGACTTTTTCAGATAATTCACTTCCTCATCCCAAGTGGTGCAGAATACAGCGTTTAAGTCCCGGGTGGCAGGCAGAACCGTTGCCATTTTGAAGCGCATCATCACATTGCCTTCAAAGGATGCCTTGCTCAGCAGAATGCCGCCGAAATTCCCCGGCTCGCTGCCGATCAGGTAGCCATCCTTGCATTCCCAGTGACCCAGCTTGGCATCCCAGACCTCCTGCCAGTTTTCATCCGGCCGGTAAGAAAGCACCACGGGAGACTGATCCACCAGTATCTTTTTCCCCAGAAGCAGAATTTCCTTTTCCATTGTCTTACCTCATTTCGTATTTAGATATCCCTTTTATAGCACCCGAAGAAATATCTGTCAACCAAAATCTCACCGCAAAAGCGGTGCGATTTCTTCATTCTGTCAAAGAACCAAAGGTTTTAAGGATCGATCCCAAAATGAACAACACCCCGTCATCCGGTTAAGGATAACGGGGTGTCCATGGTGGACGATATAGGACTCGAACCTATGACCTTCCGCACGTCAAGCGGATGCTCTAGCCAGCTGAGCTAATCGTCCAGACGCATGACAGATTATACTGCGAACTTCTGCGTTTGTCAAGCCCTTTTTTCATATTTTCTGAAATTATCCCACAATACCGTCAAGTTCCTGTTCTCCAACAAACCGGATCACCAGCCGGTTCGGCAGGCATACGATCTGAGCGCCACGATTACAGAAGCCACGTTCCATGCAATAGTGATCCGGGCAGTCCGCTTCCACAACGCCAATCTTTCCGTCACGCACGGAAATGACATTGATTCCGTGTTTGCTTTCCACCGTCAGCACTCTGTCTGATCCAAGATGCACAGTTTCTATCAGTTGCCCGTCTGACCAAATTTCCGCCCATTGTGTCCGTTCACCTGGCCACAGCAGCCATACACTCAACCCTGCGCAGAACAGCAGCACCGCAGCCAGCAGGATCATCCAATACTTACTCTTCACGGCGGATCACCTCATACACACAGCCGGACAGCTGTGCCCCCTCTGTGGCCAAAACCTGCCCATCCGATAGAACAAACACCGCTTCAAAATCATCACTTTCCCGCCAGAATTCTGCTGCATCCGCCAGTCCCATCACAAACAGTGCTGTGGAAAGCACATCTGCGGTCAATCCGTCACGGCAAATAACAGTTACGCTTTTCAATCCGGATTCCACAGGATACCCGGTCTCAGGATCCAAAATGTGATGATATTTTTTGCCGTTCTCTTCAAAAAAGCGCTGGTAATCCCCAGAAGTCACCACGGCTATGGTTCCCTCCACGCTGATGATTCCGATATTTCCTTTTCCCTCGGGATTTTGAATTCCGATCTGCCAAGGCTGCCCATCCGGCTTGCTTCCATAGGTCTGGATGTTTCCGCCCAGATTCAAAATCGCTCTATCCACATTCATTTCATCCAGAAGTTCTGCCGCCTTCTGCCCTGCATAGCCCTTCATGGCTGCGCCCAGATTCCATTTTTTCTGTTCCAGCGCAGCGTCCAGCTCTTCCCTGGACGGCACACGGCACTGCCCCGAAAGAAAGCCCCACGATTCGATCACGCCGTGCTGCTTCGGGTCAAAGGTGCCGCCGGTACGCTCCGACAGTGCTTCCAGTTCCCCAAGCAGCGCTTTTTGCTCCGGAGAAAGGCACGCCTCCCCCCGGTTCAGCGCGGACAAAACAGAAGTTTCGTCGGTAGCAGACCATATGCCCTCTATTTCCCCGATCAGCTCCTGCACTGCTCCCAGAGCATTCTGCGCAGTCTTGGCATCCTGCGCCCAAACCTGCAAATCCATCACCGTATCCATGGCAAACAGCGTCTGCTGGGTCTTATGCCGGGCTGTGCAGCCTGTCAGAAGAATGCATATGAAAAACACAAAAAACAGCCGCTTCACAGCTGCACCTCCTTACGCCATAATTTTGGAATCAGTATACCAAAAATCCTGCAAAATAGCAAGAAAAAGCCATAAAAATGTCTTGACTTTTCCTTTCCGGGATGCTAAAATGTACAAGCCGCATTGAAGGGGCTTAAGTTGGTGCGCGAAAAACACCACGCCTTAAGAGCGAGACTACACATTATAAAGTAGGTGAAACAAACATGAAGGCAATTATCGTTACCGGTGGTAAGCAGTACACTGTCTCCGAGGGTGATGTTCACTACATCGAGAAGCTGAACGCTGAGGCAGAAGCTACCGTCAAGTTCGACACTGTTCTGGCTGTCCTGGACGGCGAGAATACCAAAATCGGCACTCCCGTTGTGGAAGGCGCCGCTGTCGAAGCCAAGGTCGTAAAGAACGGCAAGGGCAAGAAGCTGCACATCCTGCGCTACAAGGCTAAGAAGGGCGAGAAGAAGAAGATCGGCCATCGTCAGCCCTACACCAAGGTGGAGATCACCAAGATCGCTCTGTAATTAAAATTATGACAAGATGCGAATTTTTCACGGAAGATGACAGAATCACCGGATTCTCCGTCTCCGGTCACAGCGGCTATGC
>JAZNGJ010000051.1:0-50824 GCA_045576415.1 Faecousia sp.
GAAAGAGGTATCCGTTCTGAAGATATAATTGAGCGAAGCATAGCAAGAATACCGATGTATCAAGCACTCAATACCATTAAAATTGATACCAACGCCAAAAACGTGGCTATGATTGCCAATGAGATAAAGCTGTTGTAATACTGTCAAATTCCAATATGTCTAAATGATTGGTGATCCCTACGGGACTCGAACCCGTATTTCCAGCTTGAGAGGCTGGCGTCCTAACCGACTAGACGATGGGACCGTGTGGAGATACGGGCCGGATTCGATTTGCATTTTCGCTTATGCGAAAATAGAGGTTTCGCTCCGTCGAGCCGTCGCGAGCAACTGCCCACCGGGCAGTTGCATTTGATGGGTTGGAGCTTTTGCCTCCAACCAGCGATTAACAGTTTTGCAGACTGTCCTCTTGAACCACTTGAGTACCGTATCATGGCTGGGATAGCTGGATTCGAACCAGCGGTGCCAGTGTCAAAGACCGGAGCCTTGCCCCCTTGGCTATATCCCATTGTTATGGTGATCCGCGCCGGGCTCGAACCGAGCATTACAGCCTTGAAAGGGCTGTGTCCTGACCGTTTAGACGAGCGGACCATATTGGGAGAGGACTCCCCGTGTTAAGCGACCGTGGTCACCAGAATATCATCAATGCGGACATTAAGCAGTGCCGCAAGAACAATCAGATTATCAACAGTGGGAAGGGCTGTGCCATTCTGCCACTTGTAAATGGCCTGCGGAGAATTGAAGCCGAAGACCATTTGGATGTCTGCAACAGTTAGGCCTGCTGCCTTCCGAAGCGTTACTATGTTGGCACCGGTCTGTGCCAGATCAATGGTTGGGATGTTCATCTCATACACCTCCTGTTCTGAATTATTTGACCGTAAGAGGACGCAAAAAGCCGCTTGTCTCACTCAAGACAAGCGGCTTTCAATAATTCAGATAGGATGATGCCTAGATTGACTTTAGTAGATCATGCCATACCGATTCTGCTTATCCTGAAAATGAGCGTGCTTCGCAAAGCCATACTCTTCACAATGGAAGCTGGCTTTACATTCGCTCATATAGAACATAGCAGAAGTAATGATTCGCATGATCGTTTTCCTTTCTGTAAAAGTAGTTGTTCTTGGTTTCCGTGAGTAGTATAACACACGTTGTCAAATTTGTCATTCAACTTGTGGTTAAAAGTGAAAAAATGCTTGCTAATGTGTCAACCACTTGTCATATGACAAGTAGCATATCGGCAATAAACGTCCTCTATTGCCGATATGCTACTAATTTGAGTCGCCAGTTGGCGAATTATATAGATAAGAGGGGGCAATGTCGATATCTCCATTATTCCATATCGTTACCCCATGGTCCAGCGAAACATCGTTGAATATTTCGGGGTCAACAAGCGGTGCAAAAGCTGGATCGGTCAATAGCGGTTTAAAATCAAATACTTTCTCTTCTCCCGTATTGAAGCGTAGCCACAACATATGATCTGGCAAGGCCTTTACCTCAACGACCTTGACTTTTGCGAGTTCTACCTCCTTTTTATTTTCCATAATTCCTGCACTTCTAAGGACAGCCTCGGTTAAGGCATTCAGCATAAACTCGTCACCATCATCTACAAATCCCATTGCTGTGGCCTTCTCAGCTTCCGCCGCAAGCCATGTCGCGTCAAACGGATTGTCATCCAGGACGCTATCATCATCGTTTGTTGCTACATACATTCCAGTGTTAAGGCCAGTGAGATAAACCTGATCCAAAAAATGTTCCATATGGTCTGGCTGCATTTTTATAATCGCATCATAATTTGTCGCTGAAACCATATCTCCTTTTGCCAATGCCTCTGCTCTTTGTGCCTCGGGAATTGCGGTGCAATCACATGCGTTATCTTCCGCAATACCCATCTTGAGTAAATTGCGGAGAATGCTGACCTTTTCTTCGAACATCACGGCATCACAGTATTTCTGAGTAATCTCACACATTCTATGCATTCGGTCATCCTCTTTCATGAATTCTGTATTTATTATGACAGTGCCGAGATGTCTCGGCGCTATAGGATCTGAGAGATCAACTTCAGTTGTTGGCTTTGCGCATGGGGAGATACCGCTTGATTTCCTCGTCGGTTAAATTTAGAACCGCAACTGCCTCATCAAAGGTCTTGCCGTCTATATGCATTTGGCGCTCAACCAGTTCAATCAAAGTCGCTGCAACACCCTCTGTGCGCTGCACTTTGCCAAATTCAACTGTATTCCATTCGGTCATCAACATGTTCAGCACCTCGCTTGCTTTCTTGTAAAAGAACGGCCCCATAGTTTCCGTGTCCCGGAATTCGTTCAGTATCTTCCATTGTCAGCGTAGAGTCAACCTGTAGCGAGCGGAGCCTTTCCCGTTCCGTGGCCCCCGCATCCCACACTTTTTTGAATTCTGGGTCCTTCAATTGTTCAGCTAGCGTTTCTCTGTATTTTTTGCCCATAATACCACTCCCGTTATTGTGTTGCTTGCTGTTCAATCCACTCAACTAATTTATCGCGCTGGATTAGAATTCTATTGCCAACTCGAAAAGCAGGAAAACCCTCCGTCTTGCACAAATCGTAGGCTCCGCTTTCTGAAATTCCCAACACCGCGGCCACATTCTTCATATTTAGAATGACAGGGAGTTGCTCAAATGATTGATAGCTAGATTGTAACATTGACTTCCTCCTTTTCTTTGGCGTCCAATTCCACATAGCACTGATACAGGAAGTGCATCCGGTCTACACGCTTGTCCGTGTGCCAGTGCCCACAGCACCAGGCGGTGTATTGAAGGTTATCCTCAAGCCCATCTAGCCACTGCTCCATGCTACTATCTACCGTGGTCTGATCGATCCCCGGCAGGAACATCTCTATAGGCGTATACTTTTCCGGACAGGTATGTGAGAACACGACATCAATCGCATTGGTCTTCAGCTGTTCCTCTACATAGCGTTTGACATCTTCGGTCGGTTGCTCGTCCGGGAACCATGCGTATCCCCGGGCTAGACGGTAGTATTTATCTACACTGTAGGCACCACCGATGACAATGCAGCGATTGCCAATCAGGTCGAAGATATCGCCATCAACGGGGAACAGAATGTTGGGGAAGGCTTCTTCATGCAAAACGCGTCCGCCGTGCCAAAGTCTTTCTTTATATGTGCGGATGGTTTGAGGTCGGGCTTCATGGTTCCCGTGAATGCAGAAGATCGTGCATCCTAGACCATTCATAACATCTTTCATTCTGATATCGCGCTTAGATAGATAATAATTTGCGCCTACGTCACCCAAGACGACGATAACATCATCTGTATTTAACTTCTCTTTGCTATGAATGAATTGCAAACGTTCCGGGTTGCCGTGAAGGTCACCGGTTATGAGTACTCTCACTTTGATTCCCCCTTTAGAAATAATGGTGGTGCTTTTTCTTTCTGGAGATATGTCCACACGAACTGTTCAAGATCCTCATCCGCAATATCTTCCGCGGCCTGATAGATTTTTATCAAACATTCGTCGCTTTCAAGTATTCTAGTTGCTTCCATAAATTCTATTTTCATATTCTGCATGAGACTTCGAATACAGATAATCCCGGTAGCATAGGAACCGGTCATGTAGCTCATGGCATAGTCTTTAACCTCTGCTTCAGGGATTTGATAGTCTGACGGCAGAAATAGACAAAACGCTTTATGAACTTCTTTAAAGGATTTTCCCCAGCATCGCATACATTCAAATATGTCCGCAATTGCTTGATCATGCCGTCCTTGCATATAGGCATCGTAAACCAGATCGTCAATTGCTCTCGAAATCCAGCTTTCGGCGTCATCCACTTTTCTAATTATTCGCGGATCCACATTATAGTACGCTGGTTTTTGGCCTCGTAATCCCATATTGTAACCTCCATTTATTGATATTCACCACGAATCTATATCCGTGACATCTTCTGTTTCACCGCATCGAGGGCAAGTAATTGATATGCATGAGCCGATCCCGGTGCCGTGAATCTCGTATTGGAATGTGTCGGGATTATTGCATTTTTTCCAATGATGTGTGCGGAACGCATCAATTCTGTCCCGCTCCACAGGGGATAGGGTTAGAAGGTTTAGTTTTCGTAGTTCTTGAATCTCAGCCTCGAGCTTCTGAATTTCCTCGTCCCTGCGAAACTGGTCCAACCGTTTCTGTAGCATTTCTGCCGTTCTGGCTTGGCGATCATACTCTATTTCCAAATCAGAGAGGAGCTTCTTGAAATTCTTTTTGAAATAGATGTTTACATTCCTTTCCTCCTTTGCATGAAATGGTGAATCTCCTTATACTCCGCCACTTTTGTGTAGAGGGGAATGTGGTGTTCAGAAGGGTCGCCGAAGGAAGCCTGAGAGTATCCATACGGTGGCCTGGGCTTTTTCATCCGCTGAATGCGTTCTTCTGGTGAAAAGCCAAAACACGTCATTGAGCAAATAACATCACACGCAGCATATTCTACTCCATGCACGGCTATATTTTCCGGATCCACCTCAATTCCAAGAGTTTGTGCCCAGGAGATGTCTGTGATCAAATAACGGGTAAAATTATGTGTTTTGTTGAGTTCTCTTGCTTCCTCCTGGGGCAGTTTGTAGACATCCTCAGCAGCTAGCATTGGATGATGAGAGTCGTATTTGCCCTCAATCTCGGTTTTTGAAAACACCGTCATTTCAGGTCCAAAATGGCCGTCTACGACCAATCCAATGAGATCCGTCGGTTCCGGTTCAATATCCCGCACCCGTTCGAGGAATCGATGAAGTTTCTCCATGACTCTACGTTGGTGTTTTGGAGGGCCAACGATTTGACCGTAAAAAAGGGTATCAACGATAGTCGGATCAGCTGAGATAATTAGATCTTTTGTTGTCATTTAGTCAGATTCCTCCTTATTATTTAATATGTATTGCCTGACAGCGTCCTCAACCGTTCCTGTTCTTTTTACTCGTAGAATCTCAATGCAATCGTAAAACTCTTTCTGTGAAAACATCAGATACTCTGCAGCTTCCGAAAATGACCAGTTCTCGTCCTCCATACACTCGATCAACCTTGCTACTAGCTGCATGTATTTACTTATAAGAACTTCGTCTTTGATACTTTTGAAAGTCCTCTTTAAGCGCTTTATATACCTTTTTAATAGCATCAAGTAAATTTCCCTCCATCCGCTGCCTTCTAATACTATTTTATCATCCCGTCAATAGATTTGGGGCTCACGGATATGCTTGTTGCTTTTTTGCACAAGGGGACAGCTAAATGGCGACGAAATTCAGACCATCTATTGTGCAATTTTTTTGAACATTTTGTAAATTTTTTTAGAAAGTAGAAATGCCACCCTGTTAAGGGTGGCATCTGTCAAATTAGGGGGTGCATACACCTCCTCCCGTGAGATACAATTGAGATGCTTTGTGAGTCTATTTTACGTTTTTCAAGATCACTTCTTTCTTGTTGTATCTGCACCTGTTCACAGACCTCCTTCTTTCGGTGCGCTATCAAAGTAGTCAAACAGTAATGCGTCAACAATGGAGATCTGCCCATTTCTCCTACGCGCGTCATTAACTATCTGCCGCTTTTATTATGCAAAAATCGATAATTTTTCTGCAAAAAAAAGAAGAACGTCATTATTTTCTCGAATAATAATTGAAGTTGTTTCATTTATGAGCTATACTTTAAGAAGTACATAGATACTACAGAAAGAATCAGCACGGATATGGAGGATACGAATATGCCGAAAGTTGGATATACACAAGCGCAAGAAGATATCTTGTTTTTCTTCCTCGATAAATATGATGGTAACGAGCATTACGGCGAAATTTTGGATTTGACTGTGAAGGAGTTTAGACCTTTTAGCACAGGGATTAAAACCATTATTCGCGACAAGTATGGCGAGGGAATCGAAGATTACTTTGCGTTCTTTAAGAACTTATGCAAAGAAACTGGGGTCCCGCTTGAAATGTTCGGATCCCTGAATACAATAAAATCGTGGTTTGGCATTGGAGCAAAATCAGATGTTCGTCCTCGCAGAAATGATGACGGAAGAAAGAAAATGTTTGCAATGGCGTTTGCATTGAGACTGACGATTGAAGAAACGGCAAATCTATTTCATAAGGTATATTTTGATAGAGCATTTAATCAACGAAAGTACGAAGAGCTAATCTATTACTTTTGCATCAGTAAGGGTTTTTCTTATAAAACGGCTGAAGATATGATAAACCAAGTAGACATGAGACTGGCTAGCCTGGATGATAAAACGATTCTGACAAAGGCTATTGTGAAGGAAGCCGATCAATTGGAAACAGAGCAGGATCTTTTAGACTATATCTATGCACACGGACATAACTTTGCACTGGACATGCAGGGAGCAAAAGTTGTATTCTCCAATATTAAGGCGAGAGCATTAAAAGAAGCACAGCAAGTCGCTAAAGCCTATATGGATGCCTTGGAGCACAGTGACAAGGAAAACTACCATGATGCTAGGGCAATGCATAATCCCGCTATGGTAAGTAACGGCGATAATTATTCAGATGGTTTTTTATATGCCGCTATCACAAATCAGCGGAATGCGCAGACGAAAGAGGATTTAGCAGCGAGGCGGGCTGAGGGCAAGAAGAGCGTTTCCAAGGAACTTTCATTTACAAACGCCTATTTGTCACAAGAGATAACGCGCAATTTCCCACAGGCAAGCTCTTTGAAAGATGGCGGCTCGTCCTTCGAGGAAATCCGCAAGACAATTATTCTACTGTTTTCTTATCAGTATTGGTGCAAGGCGGCACGTCAAAAGGACGAGAACATCTATGATGATTATGTGGACGAGCTCAATGATGCTCTAGATGAGGCTAACCTTGCGCCGCTGTATTACGGAAATCCCTACGATTGGTTGTTCCTTTACTGCACTGCATCCGTTAACCCACTGGATGTATTCCACGGAATTTTGGCCGAAGCATTGTATGAGAGTGGCGATATCTAATTGTGCTTGGCGTGAAGTCAAAGCAAAAAATAAAGGAGACTAGTATGACATTAAGGAAACCACTGGCAGTGGGTACGGAGATTCAACTTTCTCAAGATAACGCTGCTAGAACCTACCGAATTGAAAGGGTCATCGGTGAAGGGGCGACCTGTATTGTCTATGAAGCTGAGCGAATTGGAGCCATCCGTTCACCGCGGTGTAGGATCAAAGAGTGCTATCCGCTGCACACACAAACAGAGAGAATTGGAGATTCCATCTCTTGGCGAGTACCTATCGAGCGTGAAATGGCCTATAAGCGTATGCGGAAAGCACACGACCTAATGGTCAGCCTTCGCGACGATGAAGCAGTCGGAAACCATATTCCTACAACAGAGTTATTTGAGGGTAATGGCACTCTATATTCTGTGATGGAGATAAACCACGCGAAGGTAGATACAATCAGTCAGATTGGTCACATCTATGATCTCTTAGAAGTGATGCGAGTGCTGACGGAGATTGTGTCTTGTATCCACGAAAAAGGTTATCTGCATTTGGATCTCAAACCGGAGAATTTCTTGGTCCGACTGGATCCGAGCGTGGCCATTTGGCTGTTCGATGTAGATTCCTTTGAGGAAATAACAAGCATCCGTGAGAAGCGGGTTCATGGAATCTCATATTCTAAAGGATACGCTCCCCCGGAACAGCAATCTGCAGACCTTATGCAAATAAGCGAAAAGGCAGATATTTATGCTATCGGTGCAATTTTGTTCGAAGCAGTAATGGGAAGAGTTCCTGGTGCCATGGACCGCGGAACTTATCCGGAGTGGGAAATCACGGGCCCCCTATTTGAGAACATAAACCCGATTGTGAAAGAACGCCTTGGTGAGATCTTTAAAAAGACACTAGCATTAAAGCCGCAGAAACGATACGACACTGCACATGAGTTGGCAAAAATGTTGGCGGAAGTGCGTGATTTGGTTCAAGAACCCTTCTTAGTATCCAATGTGCCCTCCAGCCTGCAGACTTTTATTGGCAGAGAAGAAGAACTGCAGGTTTTAGAGAGTGCTCTTCAGAAAAGGATAGTGGTAATCCAAGGAGTCGGCGGCATAGGAAAAAGCGAGTTAGCTAAGCGATATGCACACTTACATAGTCATGAGTACCAGGCGATTATCTATTCTCACTACAAAGGGTCTGTAGAAGAAACGATGTCCGGCATTAGAATCCAACACTTTTATGGATATGCCGAAAAACACGAAACTCTGCAGCGTTTACTTAATAAAAACACGCTCTGGGTGATTGATGGCTTTGATACCAATGAGTGTGGTGATATCCATTTGCTTGAGGAATTAGCGTGTGAAATTATCATCACTAGCAGACGGTCGTGGGACGAATATTTCTTGGGCACCTCCATTGCTTTGCATGCACTGTCTTTCTCAGAGCAGCTCCTTTTGTTTGAAACAGAACTTGGTCGAAGCCTATCGGATTATGAAGTTGAGGATGTTAAGGAGATTCTCAATTATATCGAGGGATATACACTATTGATCCCGTTGCTGGCCAAACAGTTGCGGAAGGGCTACTATAGCATTCGGGACATGCTGCGAGAGCTGCGCAAAGGTGGCATCCAAGGAGCCTCGGCAGGAATGGTTAAGCACTTCAAGGATGGAATGGCCTTGTCCGGGCCGGTGTGGAATATCCTCTGTGGGCTTTTCAATGTGGCACAATTTGAAGAGCAGGAAAAAAGCATCCTGGCAGTATTATCGCTATGTAAAAACTATCTTGTTAGGCAAGATAATCTGATAGACTGGCTGGGACGAGAATGTCTTGTAGCACTGGATGAACTAATATCATCCGGCTGGGTGCAAAGAGAGCAGCGAGAACTTGTTACATATATTAGTATGCATAGCGTGCTACTGGAGGTGATTTCCGAGGGGTTGCATCCAACTATTGAGATGTGCCCCGGACTGAAATCGTACTTAGAAAGAGTGGCAACTAAACTGGACGAAAGATATAGTGCCCCCATTGTAGATGCCACATATGACGGATGGGAGATAGATGATGTACTATTTACCATAACAGATGAAGCGGAGCATAATGCAGCGATTGATTTGGTCTCTGATATCGTAGATGGTTGCTCGTGGAGCAATTTTGAGGATGCAGAATATTGGACGACCGTATGCAAAAAACTTGCATGTGTAATCTATTATGGAAACGGTAAGTGCTATAGTAAAATCTCAAAAAGCATGGAGAGGCTTACTTCACAAGGTAATAATATTTCGGGACAATGCAGAGTAAATGCATACCTGGTACAACTGAGGATTGCAATTAATCAGAAGAGGCTGAAAGCGGCACTATGTTATTTTGAGAATTTGAAGGCTTTTGTAAATGGACACCCAGATAAAGAAGCGGTACTCTTTAATGGGTGCTTTTCTCTATACCAATTCTTGTGTACAGGCAATTCGGAGACTCGTCATTGGGAACTTTTTGGTATGCAACAGTTTGCATCCAGCATAAGAGAGACTTTTGAAGGCCTGCTGGAGAATTGGGAAGGGAATGGATCGTTTGCGTGGATTGAAGGAAGAAGAGCGAGATTACCAAAAGCGATTGTGCGAACAATCTATGACGATTTCTGCTTAAAGGCATTTGGAAAGTCGGCCGGGTGGTCTGCTGTGCAAAACGATGGGGTTGCTATAGATTGCGGTTGGTATAAGGAAGATGAGAGCCATGAAACAATTCCGCCAAACGATGATCTATGTACTGAGAGCGGAGACCTGCGGACATATCTTGCTACAGTATGGAATGCCTTAGAAACTGTTCATTCCATATTAGAGGAGACATATGAGTTTGTTCTTCGTGATTTTGAATATGTTCCGCTTCCGTTAACAGATGATCAGCGTCAGGAGGTGTTATTAGCCCTTCGGACAGTGGATATTCATCTGGGTTTTCAGTCCGAGTTGCTAATGGAGGAAAAAGCCCATGTAATTCGATTGCTGGAATCAGAGGCGAAGTTTGCACAGTTCTATGCAAGGCTGGAAGAATGGGATTCCTATAAAAAGCACATGGACACGCTGCTAGACTACTATGAAGAGCTAACGCGTCTAGGATGTCTCAACACTGATTGCGGTGTAAGAGATGAGTCAATAGGGCATATTCTTCATGGATATGCAGGGCTGCTTTTTGATACAAAGCATCGATTGCGAGGGAAGTGTGCGCTAGAATTTATACATACTTTAACATTACGGACTGAAGATGCAGTTCAAAATGATCCGCATGCAAGATGTTATATAAAAGACCTTTATTCCGACGGCTTAAGCATAGCTCAAAAAGTGGGATCAGCAGAAATGGAGCAATTCTTCAAGGATCGCTATCAGGCAGCATCTATGTCAACGTTATTTAGTAAAGATTTGGACAAGCGTATTCAAGAACTGAAAAAGCAACTAGATGAATTGAAGTAAAAAACAGCAGCGTTTAATCCCCAGCGAGATAATTCTCGCTGGGGATTTTTTACGCCTGTCAATTCAATTCTCGAAGGCCGAAAACGAGGTGGTAAAATGTGATCGCTGCACCGGAACAGAGGTATAAAGCTTGTCAGTCTAAACCTCTGCGTTCGAAAATGCGGTGATATAGTGCAAACAGAAACAAGGAGGTGAATGCGTATGATTGAGCGCGAAGGCAATCTTCGCTAAAAGCAATAGGGCAATAATTGCTCCCATACTTTAGTCCAATAGGACAAGCTGTTCATAAAAACAAAAAAACAGAATTTAGGAGGAAAACTAATTGAGAAAAATCAAATTTGGTCGGATGTATGACACCGATGCCGCAACCTTGGTAGGTATCTATATTGAAAACCACGAAAACGAGAGTGTTAGCTTTGCAGAACAATTGTATGTCAAGAGTGACGGTGAGTTCTTTATGTGCTGCCATGGCGGGGCTAACACTATCTATGCAAATGCTCTCAGTGTGACGCAGCGCAGCAATGGATGCGAGATCATTCCTGTCGGTCCGAAGGAAGCTCGCGAATGGGTGGAGATGAATCTTTGTGGCGAAGAATACGCCAGTGCTTTGAGGATCATGAAAGCGGTTCCCCGCAACACGGATCTATCGGGACTCCAAATTACTTACCTCAAAAGTGATCGCAATAAAGGTGCACGTCACTTTGGCGTTTATGAATTTGGTAGTCCCGGAGATAAAACCTATCATCGAGAGGAACTGCTCAAGCGCCGCGACGGCAGCTGGTGCTTAGTAATCGTCTCCGGTGAACACGCTTTTACAACCACCCATTTAGAGGGGTATATCATTCAGCCGGTAGAAGAACGCATCATTGGCGACATGCAGGCCAAACGATGGGTTGAGGATCATTGCAGTGTCGAGGAGTACATTTCGTACTTTGGCGCGCCAAAAGAATAACGACAAAAAACACTAGCCCAAGGCATTTTGCCTTGGGCTAGTACACGGAAAGGAGGTGGCTACTTGTGAATCTTCCGCCTGAATGGGACGATGAAGAGTACACAGATTATGAGGAGTGCGGTCTGTATGACAAAGAAGATTACTACATGGATAAATATCTTATTGGTCATTCCGAAATAGAATTGGATACAAAGGAAAATGTTGATCTTCCTTACGTTAGAACAATTCCTGCGACGAGAATTGTTCTCTGTATGAGCAAGATTGCACACTTGATCCACAATGGAGAGTTGACCGGTGGTAAGAGAGAATGGACAGAGGACGATGGGACAGAGATCTCAGTAGTCCTGCAAGCCGCAAAGATGCCGGTAGATTTATCAGCCTTTGATATGGCCGTCTACGCAGCAATTGCTAGCCTGTATGATTGTGATATTCACGAATTTAGTATTATGGCTGTATGCAGAACGCTTTGCCTTAATCCAAAAATGACGAGGGTCGGCGGCAAGCTCCGGGATGCAGTTCAGGCCTCTGTTGAAAAAATGTCGGGAATAAAAGCAGAAATCCGTTGGGAACCACTAGGCCAACAAGGGGAAGAACACGAAGGCTCTTTTTTAGGACTCTCCATGTTTCGTGGACGGACTGATAACGGTCATTGCTGTTCTTTCTGGCGTATTACAGCTCCCCCTATGCTCTATCAGTATAGTCTCAATCGTGGGGAATGCTGGCGCATGCCAATTAAAGTGTTGGGAACGGGAGAGGTCATGGCCAATAATACTGAAGCTGTCCTATTGCGATATTGCCTCTTGAGAAGAATTGCAATAATTTGCAGACTAGCAAAACCCCAAAGAGAAACAGCCAATAGAATTGCATATAGGTCGCTTTCTAAGGAGGTTGGTTTGAATATGCAAAGTGAAGCCAACCGAAAGAAAATGCGAAATGCAATTCGAAAATGTTTCAAATGCTGGAAGAGGGCCGGGCTTATCGTCGAGTATTCAGATTACAAAAAGCATAAGGAGATTATTGGCGTAGAGATACAAGTTGAGCGGCGTACTAAGGGGAGATAAGGCACCTCGAAAAAATGGCGTTTAACATCGAAAAAATGGACTTTTCACCTCGAAAAAGCTGACCGTTTACAAATCTGAAAAAGGAGAGAATCAGAAACCAAATCGCACCCCAAAAGGCAAATAACTTAAAATTTTGGGAGATTTCAAAATAATTCTTGATCATCCTTGCTTGCGGGTAAATAGTTTTAAACTATTTAAATGTGTTGTGGCCGCCTAGCGGCAGCCACAACAACTAATATTTGCAACGTGACTATACCGATTGTTGTCCGCAGCTCTCTGCGGACGAAAATGCTAACGATAAGGAGTATATATACTTTTTAGTCTTGCGCACTATTCGTGCGCGCTTACCTGTGAGGGTGGGAGCTACGACGACCAGCCTCATAGGTCCTAGGGGAGGCGCTTCGGTTCACGGAGGGCCGACACCTTTTCTCTTGCGCACTACTCGTGCGCGATTGCCTATGAAAGTGGAATCGACTGGGCATTGATGTTCCCTGATAGCACCAGCACTCAGCTTGACTGGGTGCGCTCAATGCACTTTTTAGAATCACAAATAATCGTTACTAACTAATTTTATCTATTGAGAGGAGTTTATTTACTATGGAAAATACAACAAACTTAAATAATGCAACAGAGGCTGTTAACAATGCTCCCCAGATGGCAGTGCCCTATGTAGGTACCGCCATTCCGTCCTTTTGGCGCGGTGTGCTATCCGGAGATGCAGGCATCCGCATTCCGACGGGGTTTGAGCAGCTGGACAAGCTTTTGGACGGCGGCCTGCGTGCTGGCCTGTATGTGCTGCTGGCCAGCCCGGGTGCAGGAAAAACCACACTCGGCCTGCAGATGATGGACAGTTTTGTTCGGGCAGGCAGAGATGTTATTTTCTTTTCTGGAGAGATGCTGACTGAAGACCTGCTGGCTAAAATTTACAGCAGATACAGCTATCTCATGGGAGACGAACAACCAATCTTGACTGCTGGTGGCGTACTGAAACTTAATGAGAATCCCTACGCAAAAGACATTGCCAAGGCACTATACAATGCCTATTTACCGGTTGCCTCCAGAACGGTAATTGTGCCACCGGATAAGATTAATACCATAACAGCAATTCCAGATATTGTTGGTGCTCATATTGCGGCCACAGGTAAATATCCGGTAGTTTGTATTGATTACCTGCAGATCATTGCCTCCAAATTCGGGGAGGCTACCGAGAGGCAGAATGTGGACAAGCTGCTTGGACAAATCAAAGAAATGTGCAGTCAATATGGTATCCCCGTCCTCCTTATTTCCAGTGTGAATCGTGCAGCATATAAGGATAAGCTCACCTTATCCGCTGCAAAAGAAAGCGGAGGAATTGAATATACGGCTGACGTTGTTATGGGGTTAGATTATCGAACTTCTGAGAAGGGAAGTGAATACTACTATACCCACCACGACAAACCGCGAGAACTGACTCTCCAGATTTTAAAGAATCGTTTAGGCACCTGGGGGTCTCTCGATCTCACAATGTATGCAGCCTATAATTACTTTGAGGAAGAACCTGCATCCGCCAGCGACACAAAGACGCTTCGGAGCGTGTATTGATCAGGGAGGTTATTTATGGAATATATGGATTTTTCATCGTTGCCACAGGCGTTGAGCGCCAAGGACATTTCTGTGTTTCTTTGCGTGAGCAAACAGACCGCGTATTGTCTGCTTCACTCTAGGTCATTTCCTAGCATCCGGGTTGGCAAGCGGCTTTTGAGTCCCAAGCCGATGTTCATTGCCTGGTACACAAAGCAATATGAAAAGATGAACTGACATGCAGCTTGAATAGATGCCCAGTGGGAGGATTCCTGCTGGGCATTGTTTCGTGTCATTTCAGATCTCTGGAGTAGTCCTTCCTTATGAGAAAATGATGGTACAGCGTTCAGCTAGGTTGCTTGGAACGGACAATTCGAACGCTGGCTTTTGAATTGCTGCGACACGTATAACCCAATGATTTACAATAACACAACTATAAGGAGGACTATTATGGAAAAGAAAAGAAAAAACACGCGTGGTGACAATGGACAGGGCACCATGCGGAGAAAAACGCGGAACTGCTGGGAATGGTCAATGATGACGGGCAGAAATCCGGAAACCGGCAAACGGACATATAAGTACCTATATGCGCCGACCGTCTATGAGTTGCGTGAGATGCGGGATGAATATCTGCGTGACAGAAAGGACGGAATTACTGATGAAAACTATACATTTATTCAGTGGGGTGAAATCTGGTTTAATCATCACGCACTGCGAAGAACACCTGCCACACAGGAAAGCTATAAGTACACATTAAAGCTTTTAAATCAGACCGCACTGGGCGCAATGCAGTTAAAGAAAATCTCCCTGTTTGATGTTGAGGATGCATTGAGATATGTCTATGACAATTATTCTGGCAGTTTATATAGCAAATGCCGCGGAACATTGTACATGATGTTGGAAACAGCAGTCGCGATGAATAAGATTCGTACGAATGTGATGCGAAGTGCTGAAAAACAGAAGGTTAAGCATGGCGAATCTAAAAAGGCGTTTTCTCAGATTGAGATTCAGATGCTACTAGACAAACTGAAAATGGATAAGGTTGGCTTGTCCATAATTGCTATGATCCTATCAGGGGTACGACGTCAGGAGATGTTAGCTTGGGACATTTCTAAGGGCGACCTTGCTGCAGATGGAAGTTACATTCAGGTTCGTCAAGCGGTCGCTATGGATCATGGTCGTGCGTTCATATCCAAAACGAAAAATGAAAATTCTGTGAGAGTAGTTCCGATCCCGAAGGCATACAGACATTACATTGTTAAGTTGAGAAGCTGTGCAGAAGGGTTGTTATGGGAGTCTCCAAAAAAGAAGGGGTGCCCAATCAATCCGCGTACATTTGACGACTATTTCAAAGCAGCATTAGAAGAGGTCGGTGGAGTTCGAGTCCTGACACCTCATTGCTGCCGCCACACTTTTGTAACACAACTTCAAAGCGCTGGTGTGGATTTGCCGACTATTAGCGCGTTGACTGGGCACGCAGAATTGGAGAGTACTCTGAATTACCTGCATGTGCGCGACGAGGCGAAAGCGCGGGCTATGGAAGTATACGCCGCGTCGCTGAAACCATTGGCGGTTGCTGTATAAGCTCCATGTTGGTTATGTTGATCGCTGGGGCGGAGAGGCGTGTCATTCTTCCAAATTGTTCCGGATTCTTACTTGGACAAAGTGGACTAGATTTACCCCTCGCTACAATCTAAATTCCTTAGTTGGGTGGAGAAGTGATCTGCTTCTCCACCCAAACGAATGATTTTTTACCATCATATTACCTCGCCCCCAGGGTCAAGGGGAGAAAGGTCACTTATGCACCCCGAATATTCAATTACCAGAGAAGAAATGAAGCAAGAGGCAATTTATCGAATGATGTTGCTTAATATTTTCCCGCTGACGATTCTGCAATTTGCTTGCGATGATCTTGTTTCTATATCTGAACCACCCGATGGTGCATTCTATTGGACTAATGCAGATGAGACAGAAGAAATGCATGAATGGGAACGAAAGTCTAATTGTCTTGTATATGTAATTATTAGAACTTTTTCTAGTATCGGAACTATGGACAGTTATCTTTATGTGAGCCCGTACAAGCAGGAATGGGAAGCTGAAAGAGCCTTGTTAAAGCGAGGAGAAACTTTTGCTTATGTCATTAATCGTGATGACCCGTGCTGTTCGGAAGTTGGCTGGATAGCATTTAAGAGTTCTAGCGGCGCAGGGCTGATACGAACAGCATAAGCATTTCGAGCCATCCTTATAGGACGAACAAAAGGTTGGCGCGATTCCTTCCTAGATAATAGACAGGTCGGTACAAATCCCAATGAACAGCCCCAAAGGTCGGTGCAAATCCCAATGAACAGCCCCAAAGGTCGGTATGAATCCCAATGAGACAGGTAGTTGCGCGGTTGCCCAAAAGGTTCATGACTAAACCTATTGGAATTAGTATAAGCATTCTAGCTTCTGTGTTTCGGTTTGGGCTTTGGATATACTTATTTCGGAACGACTCTCGTTCTGAAAGGATGAATATGTATGGATATAAAATATATTGGCAGACGGATAAAAGCTGCTCGGGAGAGAAAAGGGCTGACACAGGAGCAGTTGGCTGAGATGGTGGATCTAAGCCCGATGCATATTAGTGTGTTGGAGAGGGGAGCAAAGCCTCCGAAACTGGAAACGCTGATCAACATTGCAAATGCGCTGGGTGTAACAGCAGATGTATTGCTGCAGGATCTGTTACACAATCGGCTCGATGTAGTCAGCAGTGAAGCCAATGAACTGATTAGCAAATTGCCGATGGAAGATCAGCGCAGGGTAATGGAAGCCTTGCGAGGATATGTGGATGCCACAGATGATTAAGTGATAGCGGGTAGCAAATTGCTACCCGCTATTTTTGCTTTACATCAAATTGTGACAGACTTCGACAAAGTGCATGTTTTATACTAAATCTAGCGGAACGGAAAGAAGTCTAAAAGACTTACCGCTAGAAAGGAAAAAGAAAATGAAAACTATAAAGAATGTCATGGACAGTATGACAAATACCCAAAGGATCATGGAGGATCTGCGAGAAATGCTTAGGGAGATAGATCTGCATTATCCGGAGGAGGAGCAGCGATACCAAGAAGGACTCACTAAGTTTAAGGCGGTGATAGATGAGGAAAAACTGGCATTGTTGGAAGCAGAGATTGCGGCGGAGGAGAGGCGCATCGCATCTAATATGGTGTATTTGGTGTGGCGCGGGCTTCAACAGAATCTTGCGTGCTACCAAAATCCAGTAGCAAAAAAGTTTATTGAATTGGACTACGAGGATATTCACCGAGAGGATCTAATGAATGGAATGCCTGACAGTGCTGCTGCAGGTAATGCGGGAAGAAAATTGGCACTGGCATTAACGGGTGCAGAGCGTGAGCTGAATCCTACTACATGGTATTACACCTATTTCGAGACGGTTGCATATAAGGTAGCCCACTATTACGGCTTTAGACTGGGAGATGCTTTGCTGCCACTGGTTGAGCCCGGATATTGTTCGGATCCTGCCCTTACATTCCGCTACCGGCGAGAGGTGGAGGACTACTTAAAGGTTAATCTTTTGAAACTGAACTGAGCTCTAACAGTCCGTTTTATCTGACACATTGCCCAATTCCCAGTGTTTGCTACTTGACATTCCAGCATCACAAGCCTATAATAATGAAACAAATGTTCTATAATTATAGTGGGGTGATTGTGTATGGAACAGCGGCAATATTTGTGTATAGATCAAAAATCTTTCTATGCTACGGTGGAATGCGTTGCCAGAGGATTAGACCCGATGACCACCGACTTGGTTGTAGCTGATCCAGAACGCAGCGAAAATACGATCTGTCTTGCTGTATCAACGCACATGAAGAAGCTCGGAGTGAAGAACCGCTGCCGTATCAAAGAGATACCACCCTATATCAAACACATTGTTGCACCACCTCGAATGCAACTCTACATTGACTGCGCCGCAGAAATATATGGCGTCTTCCTAAAGTACCTATCGCCGGAAGACATTTATGTGTATTCCATTGATGAATCGTTCCTGGATGTGACTCCTTACCTAAAGATGTATGGTATGCAAGCGAAAGAACTTGCAAAGATGATAATGAAAGATGTCCGTGATACCGTTGGTACGATTTGCACTTGTGGTATCGGAACCAATCTGTACCTTGCGAAAATAGCGCTGGATCTAACTGCAAAGCACGCTGAAGACTTTATTGGGGAGTTGGATGAAGAGAGCTACCGGGAAAAATTGTGGGATCACAGGCCTATCACGGACTTCTGGAGGATATCCACAGGTACGGAAGCAAGATTGAAACGGTATGGTATTTCTACTATGAGAGGCATTGCTAAGGCGGATGAGGACTGTTTGTATAAGTGTTTTGGCATCGATGCGGAGCTTCTGATTGACCACGCCTGGGGCAGGGAACCTACCACGATTGCTGACATCAAGGGCTATAAGTCTAAAGCTAAAAGCCTATCTAGCTCACAGGTGCTTATGAGGGATTACAAGTACGCTGAGGGTGAGCTAATTGCCAAAGAAATGATCGACCAGCTTTGCTTAGATATGGCGGCGAAGAAGCTTGTCACAGAATCTATTTCACTCTATGTGGGGTACTCTTATACTGAGGGAGTGCCAGGCGTGGGTGGGACTGCCCAGTTTGCAAGGCCTACTAATTTGGCAGTGGAGGTGGTACCAGCTATCGCGGCATTATACAGGCGGATAGTCAATCCCGCTTATGTGATTCGGCGGATTGGTCTTTCCTGTAATGGTGTAGTAGAGGACCCTCAGATGTTGCAGTTTAATATGTTTGAGGATGTGAACAGGCAACTGCGTGAGAAAGCGCTGCAAGAAGCGCTTTTGGCTATCCGCGCTAAGTATGGGAAGAACTCCGTTCTCAAGGGCATGAATTACCAAGAAGCGGCTACTGGCCGTGAACGCAACAATCAGATTGGAGGTCATCGCAGTGGCACAAGTTAGAGTCCCTATGCCGGTTTCAAGGCGGGCAAAACAGTTCAGTATGTTCGACGCATTGAAGGGCCTAAAAGATGCTCTGGCTGCCAAGGAGCGGCGGCCAGAGCCTAAGAAAACACTTGCACCTGATGCAATTGAGGAACTGAATTTGATTATCAATTTGCTGGAAATTGGTGCGGTAGTAACGGTGGTTTACTACTGCCGATACAGAGAAGAATACCATCAAATCACAGGTCACGTGACGAAGGTTGACGCCTTTTGGAAATGCTTACAGATCGGAAATATGTGTATTGATTTTGAGGATATCTTTGAAATTCTAGAGTGAGTTGGAAGGAGTAGATAGATACTGGCAGTTAGGATTGCAGGGCGAAAAACAAATAAGGATAGTACGTACTTTGGCTGATGTGATTGCGTTATCGCCAATGATCTCATCGAGGTTTATGCTGATATATGTGTTTGGGAATACTTGCATTTCTCGACAAAAAACGCTATAATAACAACATAATAATGGGAGGGAGATGCGATATAAATGGATATCAGCATTGCTATTAAGGAAATCCGCATGAAGAGCCTTTTGAGTCAGAATGACTTCGCTAATGCAGTTGGGGTCTCCTTCTCAACGGTCAATCGTTGGGAAAAAGGACATGCAGCACCCAACTATAAGGCTTTGAAGAAAATAAGAGAGTTCTGTCATACCAATCATATTGACTTTGACGTAGACAGACTTATTTTAGAGAATAAGTAATCGGAGAGGTTAATAATGAAGAAGTATACAGTAATTGATTTATTTGCCGGTGCTGGCGGCTTGAGCTACGGCTTCCTCCAGACCGGACGTTTTCAAGTAGTTGCAGCAGCGGAGATAAATGAAAATGCACGCAAAACCTATAAAAAGAACATTGCAGCAGATGTTCCTCAGTTTCAGTTTATTGACAATGTTGTAGGGTGTGACTTTAAAGCACTCAGCGAGCAGCTTGGTGGAATTGACATTGTTATCGGAGGACCTCCTTGTCAGGGATTCTCAAACGCTAATCGCCAGAAAAACCACCTGATTAGTATGAATAATAGTTTGGTTAAGGAATACTTCAGAGCAATTAAAGAAATCAATCCTAGTGCTTTTGTGATGGAAAATGTTAGCATGCTACGCTCTGATACGCATAGATTCTATGAGTCTCATAAGGACAATGATGAAATAGATGAACTTATTGAAAGAGGACATAGCATCCCCAAACGCATGGATACTGTTGTAGTTGCTGATTGCGCATTTGATGGGGTTGATTATAAGAATATTGATAGTCTTGATGTTGACGAAATATCTTTGCCGGAAAGCCTTTGCCAGCTGATAGTGGTACTCAACAAGAACAAAGCTAATCCGCGAAGATTGCCTAATTATATGGCTAAGCACGCAAAGGAGATTGTGCAGCAGATTGATTCTTATACAGGCAAAATAAATGCACCTTCTATTGCGCAACAAAGCATTTTGGACAAGCTTGCGGCAATCAAGCAGGCAATAAGCGTTGGTGACATTCCTAGTTGTAGCGAAGCTATGGAGTACATAGTTAAGTTGCAGAAGATGATTTCTACTATAAAAGAAATCAGACAGAACGAGTTGATTGGATCTTTTGATGTGAACCTAACCGATGCGCTGATTTTCTCTGTTAACTCCTATTCCGTTATTGATTATATTAATGCAATCCTAGACAATGAATACGAACAGGATGGTTGCACAGTAAATGCAGAATGGTATGGGGTCCCCCAAGAGCGCCGCAGATATATTGTTATTGGCGTAAGAAAGGATCTCTTTAGTAAAAAAGAATTGGCTATGCCTGTTGCGCCTGAGGAAATCGACGTTGTGACGGTGGGAGAGGCTATTGCAGATCTACAGGGATATATAGCAACGCATAATTCTGTGCATGATATTATGGAATATTGTGAAGATGATGAATTGTCTGAGTATGCTATCCTTATGCGAGCTGGAAGTAAGGGCGTTAATAACCAAATTACTACAAAGACTACAGAAGTAGCAATGAAGCGTTTCCGTGCAATTGATAAAGGAAAGAATTTTCACAGCTTGGTTACGGAGATGAAGGATACTTATTCTAAACCTGAGCGTACACAGAAGACAATCTATTTGCGATTAGATCCCACAAAACCCTGTGGCACTGTGGTTAATGTAAGAAAGTCAATGTGGATCCACCCCGAATTAGATCGCGCGATCACAGTTAGAGAGGCTGCAAGATTGCAGTCGTTCCCTGACAGCTTTGTATTTGAGGGTACTAAGGATTCGCAATATCAGCAAGTAGGAAACGCAGTTCCGCCGTTGCTGGCAAAAGGAATAGCTGAAAAAGTTTTGGAGAATATAGAGTAACATAATCAAAATATTTGAAATATCCGCAAAATAGCAAGTGCTATTTTGCGGATATTACTTTTCAAATTATTAATCCGTCAGAGCACACAACTTTATAATATTTTCAGAATATTAGTAATATTATGAAAATATTGTTGACAAATTTCGAACATGGTGCTAATATGAAGTTACAAAATAAAAACGGAGGTGCTCCAAATGAAACTGGAACAAGAAACTAAACGTGATAAATTTGTAAGATTGGCAGAAGCAAGAACCAACAAGATCATCGATATGATCCAGTTGTTGGGCAATTGCTCAAATGCAAGTGCCTATGACTACACCCAGCAAGATGTTGATAAAATCTTTGGAGCCATCGAATCAGAGCTCCGGGAGGCAAAGAAGAAGTTTAACAAAGTGGACGCAAAAAAAGGCAGCAGATTTACACTGTAATATAGGGAGGAAACGAAATGAGTACAGCTACTTTGATGCCTATCCCTCAAAACTTTAAGAATAGTGTTGATTGGATTTTAGGTGCATATACAGATGCGGACGTTACTTTCCCTAACGGTTTCCAGAAGGATGCTATTCAGAACTGTGTTGGTGCAAGAAAAAGTTTGAACAATTGGAACAACTGGGTCTGCGACATTTCTCTGGTGGAAAATGCGAATGGTCGATTCGTTATTGTTGAAGACTCTGGCACAGTTGGCCTTACTGGTCGGAATATTCCTGGTACAGAAGTGAACGCTATGATGGCACGCGAGGAGACCCTCCCTCCTGAAGAAAGATTAGCGAGATTCTCCTCTATGTTTAATTCTGGCGGAAATGCCACAGGCCAGGGCCTCTTTGGTGCAGGCAAAAGCGTTTATTCGGTTGCGTCTGAAGAATACACTTACTATTTTGATTCCCTCCGTGAGGATGGAAAGTACGTAGCTAACATGAACGAACGGGGTCAGGTATATCCGTTGGCATTCGAAGGTGATGCAGCAAAGGAGTTTATTTTTGAGAAAACTGGTCTCCCCGAAAAAAACACTACTGGTACTCGTATCATTATTAAGTCCCCTAAAGCAGAGTTGACAGACGCTATTACAAGTGGCGAGATTATTCCGTTCATCCAGGAATCTTGGTGGCTTATTATCTCCCGACTTGGTAAAGGCTCTCGCATTTCTGTGAACGGTATTCCTGTAACGGTTCCTGCAGGTATCAAGGAAGGAACACATGTATATGAGCTTCCTGCAACCGAGCAGTATGCTTCTAATTATCGGGTGAAGCACTTTGGTTTATATGTATTCCAGCAGGGAGGTAATATTTGGGATACTATTTCTTATTACCGTAGAGGTATGAAGATTGGCGAAATTGAGCTGAAGGATATTCCTGAAAAGCTTAAAGGAAAGTTCTGGGGCTACATTGAGGTTGATGAGGCGTGGGAACTCGAACTGGCGGATATTGAGGATAAGGTTCATTTTGGCGTCAGCAAGGGCAAGCGCAAAACAACGACCTATCAAAATCTGAAAAATTATTGTAATAATAAGGTTCGGGCGTTGCTAACTGAATGGGGTTTTATTAAAGATAAAGAGAGTGCAGATAAGAAACTCAAGGATCAGTTGCAGCAGATCGCAGACAATATCCAGGACCTATTTGATAAGCTCGGGTTTGAGGACCTGGGTAAAGGCCCGCAAAAAGCTGATTTTGATGTACGCTGGCAGAATATCCAGTATCCCGTGCCGGGCACAGAACGCGTAGCTACAGGCGATAAGATCGGCTTTACAATCCGCATTAAGAGCTCCTACACAACGGACAAGAAGTTTGAATATCGACTGTTTGTAGAAAATCCGCAAAATGGAGCCGTGGTTCATCAGATTGCTACTGAGAAGATTACGGTTAGATCCAACACAGTCTTTACAGAAGACTTTTCTTTGAAGATTAACAAGGAGAATTCTATTAAGTTTGCAGAGAACCGGATAATTCTTGTCGTTAAGGTTGTTGGTAGCGGAAAAGAAAAGCGCAAAGAACTTCCTTACTACTATGACATCGACAAGCCTGTTACGAAGAGAGAATCCGTTTCTTTGGTGCTTCATGAATGTCTGTTCCCGCAACAGGGTAGCCGTAGGGTTAACTTCGGGGAAAGTGTGAAGAAGGTTTGCTATCGCATTGAAAACAACCGCAACCACAAGCTAAGCTACAAGTTGAACGTCAGCATCCATAACGCCAGCGATCCGACATGTCCTAAGATTGTAGATGTGGTGTCATTCAAGGGTGAAGTGCAACCCTTTGAAGAAGTCCTTACAGATTATATTGAAGAGATCCTGTTTGCAGAATCTGTTTACTCCCAGCATTTGCAGGAAGGCGTTCTTGAACTAAGAGCAAGACTGATTGCTAATGAAGACGATTCGGAGTTTGAAAAAGGCGATAAGATTACATTCTACCACTACAAATTGTTTTTGAACTGCGATGAAAAACATGGCAAGAGTGAGTCCTTTGCCATTGTAGGTGTTGAGGAACCCGGTAATTATCGACGGTCCTGGAATACTCCTGGAACCGGTCGGAGCATTTATATTAACCTCGGACATACGGCATATCTGAATCTCCAAGATCACCCTGATATTCAGCATGAATACCTTAGAGAGCAGATGCTGAAACAGTATGTGTGGCTGTATCTATCTGAAGGCCGATATGATATGTTTGGCGCAGAATTTGCAGATTTGGAGCCTCAAGAGGCAGCTCCTAGAGTGTTGGAGAAGATGGAAACAGTGTATTACGAAAGTTTGAGGTGATAATATGGGACGCCTTGTATCCCTCGACGCTGAGGGACGTCTGATATATGAAGGACTGCTTTCGTCGCAGGAAAAAGCGACTGTTGATGAGCTTTTAAATGCGTTGAAGGCAGAGATTCCCCAGATTGAGGCAGATTTGAAAGCAGAGTATGGACAGGGAGTCTGGTATAAGTACAATCTTGGCCTGTTTTTGGGCGGGCTGTTGGAAAAATACGAGATTACCATCGCTGAGCGTCGTAAGTTCTGGGACGAAATCAAGGTTTTTGCAACCAAGGAAGATCGTGTCAGAAACGAAGGCACTAATTCTGTTACTCGAAGTTTTTATCAGCAGTGCTTTATCCTGTCGCAACAAGGCAAAGATGTGGTCGAGAAACTGACATGGAGGCAATGGCAGGATATTCTCGACCGAGTAGGAAACCGCGAGGATGAGCGGATCTTCCAGTGGCTTAAGCAAGTTCCTGGGAAAATCCGTGAAGACGATTGGCGTGAATTTGAAAAGGCACTTCATTTGTACCTAAAAGGAAAAGATACAAGTGTTTTTGAGACTGAGGAGCTGTTTGCTATTTATGATTCGTTGATGAAGATGTGTCAGATCTGGCGTGAAAAGTTCAAAGTTTTTGCAACAGACCATCCCAAGTCGGCGAAAATCAAAACCAAGGGCACCTGGGCTAAAAAATACTACGCTCGGTGTTTTGCTATCAAGAAAGAGAATCGCACCAAGGTTGTTACCGAAGAGATATGCAACACAGCGTTTTCTGAATTGATGGAAAAGCCTGCGCAATAAGCAATTTTGTGTGAATAGCACCTAAGTAATTTGCCGGATTGTTAGTTTGCGGCAGAGTATATGTGTTATAAGCGCCCATCGTTTTGATGAGCGCTTATAATTTCAAATATTAAAAGAAAGAGGTGTAAAGATGAAAACTGTAAATAAAGCGAGGCGTGTACAAATAAAGTCTGCTGTTCCGGGAACAGCACAAAAAATTGATATTGCCACACAGACCCTAGAACGGAATATTGACTTCATTAATAGCTGTGATACTAAGACATCAATTGTATTGGCATTGGTTGGAGTTCTGATGACTATTATTTTGACAAACGATGGCTTGGCAACCATATATGGCGTTATCTGCAATAGTATTGCAGGGAAAACCTTTTGCGATGTTCTCTATTTGCTTGCTGTTGCTGCGTCTGTATGTAAGCTGGTGTTTGGAATCTGGAAGCTCATAAGTGTACTTGTTGCCAAGGTTGATCCCATTACGAAAGGCAGAAAGCAAGATCAGAATCCTTCGATGATTTTCTTTGGAGGAATTTTGAGTAATGGAGGTATAGATGCATACAGAAAAAAGTTTGCATCCATGAAAGATACCGAGCTTTTAGACGATTTAATATCAGAAATATATGTCAATGCGGAAATAGCGACACGAAAATATAAAAGATATAATATCGGGCTAAAGTGTTCCGTGCTTGGGTTTGCATTTTTTATAGTGCTCCTACTTGTGGGCGTATATATCTATCAGTAAAGGGGTATGGCGATGGCAACATACGACTATCGAAAAGGCAAAGAGCGCGTAGAAGGAATATTGGATAATGAACTGAAGGTCATAGAACAAGATCGACTGCCTAATGACGATTCATTTACATTTACGAATGGATATTATAGTTGGGTGACAGCGATATTTGTTGATATACGAGATTCATCTTCTTTGTTTGCGGATGAAGACAAAGAGAAGGTATCAAAAATCATACGAAGCTTTACGTCAGAAATCATTGAAATTTTACGGTCCGACGACAATTTGAGAGAAATTGGTATCCGTGGAGATTGCGTATATGCTGTCTACACAACTCCTAAAAAGGCAGATATTTATCAACAAGCAGACAAGACATTTTGGATAAATACATATCTGAAAATGTTGAATAAGTTGCTTACTGCTCGTTCAATGCCCAATATTACGGTGGGAATAGGCATGTCATCTGCGCAAGAGCTTGTTGTAAAGGCAGGGCGTAAGGATGTGGGAATAAATAATAAAGTGTGGATTGGTGAGGCAGTAACTAAGGCGGCGCATTATTCGTCGAAAGGTAACAAGGGTGACAATTCAGTTTTGATTTTCTCAGGTTGTAGTTTTAACAATTTTATAGAGGAGTTGGAAGAAAACAACCCTGGTAAAAAACCTAGAGATTGGTTTGAATATAAGTATGATAGCGATATTGGTTGGTACTATACGGGTGATGCTGTCAAATCGACTTTTAATGATTGGATCAACGGCGGAATGAAAGACTGATCGTTGATACGATAATCTTCCTAATTATACTGTTCTACTATGGGGGTGCTAAGTATGGCACGCAGAAGAGGTAACACATTTAACAAAAAAGTCATTGATGCTCTTGTGAATACACCCTTCATCTTACTAGGATCCACCAAGCGTCAAAGAAAGAGTGCAGCAAGAAAATGGTTGGGGGCAATGAAACAAGCAACCAAAAAATGAGAGAGGTTGCCTAAGACAATGAGAATTCGCCGCGTCTTGTTGGACGCGGCGATTAATCTAGAGGTCGTTAACAAATTGACACTATATTTCCGCAAATGCGTGTGCTATACTTAAATTACACAAAAAACACGATGGGCCCGCGGAAAGGAGAATATGTTAAAGCAACGGGCAAAAAACAATCCAGGTACAATTCGCCAAAGAGCGAATGGTTCTTGGGAATGCATGATCATGATTTCCAACATAGAAGGAAAGAGGAAATATAAGTCTTTTTATGGGAAATCGCCAGAAGAAGTGGAAGCAAAACGGGATGCATACTATGAGCAGGGGAGCAAACCATCGTTGTGTGCGCAGTCGCACACATTAGAGGAGTGGCTTTGGAAATGGTTCGACCATCACCTTCCGGAGCTGAAACCAGCTACTCGAGAAAGCTATCGTTATACCATTAAGCTCATCGGTGCTGGATCACTTGGCGCGATGGACATAAGTACTATTTTGGCATATGACATTGAATGCTGCTTGAGGAAACTCAAAGAAGACGGCTATTCAAGTTCCATGATTTCCAAAGTCAGGGGTATTTTGCACCAGGCATTGCGGTCTGCAGAGGCAAACAAGCTAATTGAGAAAAATCCAGTGCCGCTAGTTGAGAAGATGAGAAGAGATCCACCTCGAAATAAGGACGCCTTTACTGCGGAGGAAGTGAGGCTTCTAATGGAAAAATTACCACAGACACTGGTAGGGTGGGCAATAAGAATTTTGCTTGCGACAGGGATGCGCAAGCAGGAGTTGTTGGCCCTGGAACCGAGGCATGTTGCGGAGGACGGAAGTACTATCCGTGTAGAACAAGCTTTGACCAGAATTAAGGGGACTGCAGTGATTTCAACGCCTAAATCTTTTGACAGTTATCGCACGATTCCCGTCCATCGCAATGTGCGATACTACGCTGTCATGCTGCGGAAATATGGAGGCGTGCAATTTTTGTTTGAGTCTCCGAAAAAGCCAGGAGAGCCAGCCAATCCTAGCTATTTTGATGATCTCTTCCGAAAGGCGCTGGAGAGTGTCGAAGGGGTTCGGATATTGACACCCCATTGTTGTCGACATACCTACGTTTCTCAGATGCAGGCGTTGGGTGTCAATTTGGAGACGATCCAGAGCATGGTCGGCCATGCCGATGTGGACATGACGGCACATTATCTTCACCTTCAGGAACCCAAGCGTCAGGAGGCAATAGAGAAATTCTCGACTGCCTTTGCTGTGGAACACACAGACTCGACATATGTAGATGCGGAAAAATGTCCATTATCTCCATCCTGATTCTGGTATAATTCTGGTACGAATATTTCCGCAAAATATTCATTTCCGAGGACGGTTTCTAAAACGCTGGATTTTAAGGAAAAACGGCGATTTTAGCAAAGAAAAAGTCCTGAAAACCGATGGTTTTCAGGACTAGGTGGTGGAGATAAGCGGGATCGAACCGCTGACCTCTTGAATGCCATTCAAGCGCTCTCCCAGCTGAGCTATACCCCCATATTTGTTTCACTGTCAGACAGCTTTCGTATTATAGCAGTGGCGGGGGAATTTGTCAAGAGGATTTTTATATTTTTTGCGCAATTTTGGATTTTTCGATCAAAAAGATCCGCTTGGAAAAGCCGCCGCGGGCGTTATGCTTCTGCTGACAGATGTCGAAAAGCGCCTGCTTGTTACAGCCGTGGGCTTCGGCAAGCGCATAGACGACCTCCAAAATATCGGCAAGCTCCTCCGGATCTTTGCTCTCATGAAATTCACAGACTTCCTCATCAAGCTTTGCTTCCAGACAAGCAAGATATTCATCCGGTTCCAAGATTCGCGTAATTGGAGTTTCCTTGTTTGCTTCCATGATTTCGGGAATTCGGTCCCGTACCAGTTTATTATACAGCTTCATGACTTCCTCCCAATAGCAGCCCCAGTAGGGCGGCATCTGTCAACGCGGGATGGGTATATGCGCCGTCAAGTATGGCGTCGATGTTATCCGCGTCGTTTTCAATTTCTTTCGAGTACAGCTGAGCGGTTTCGATTGCATCGCCGCCCAGAATTCTGACGACAAGGCAGGAAATAACGACCATTTTTACGCGGCTGACCAAATCGTAATCCGAAACCGCCTGCAGCCAATACCGCTCCACGCCGTAGCGTGCCAGATTTCGGAAGATATCTGTCCACGGGGCAGGCAATGGTGCTTGCAGGCGCTGGCGCCACGCAGGTGTCAATATTTCAAGCTCGGAGAAAAAATGCAGCATGGAAACAATATCTCCGGGAGCGGCCATCTCTGCGGCTTGAGAGAGACTCTGCTTTGCGTCAAATTCCGGTGCGTCCTCGCCGTCCAGCAGGGCCTGCGCCTGATAACCGTAAAACAGAAGCAGGGTCAAGGCCTCCGGAACAGTGTAGGCCGGATCTGCAAGAAGCGCAAAAGCCGCTTCTCTGGTTTGGCGCAAAACAGCCATGGCATCGGCATCATACTCCGGCGCGTCTCCGCCGGGAACCTCTGTGACGGCAAAGGGTTCGGATGGGGAAGTCAGGATCAACCGGGCGGCCTCAGGGCAGGAAAGCTCCAGACCGTATTCAGTAAAATCGCCGTAATCATGGGTCAGCCGCGGAAATTCCCGGCAGGTCTTACAGAGGGCATCATGTCCCAGTTCTGCCTGGATGCGGCAAAGTCCGTCGGTACGCCACATGGGGCAACGCCCGTTTTCGATGGTCATAACGGTGCCGGCATCGGGATCATCAAATAAAACCTGCCGCAGTCTGTCGCCCAGCGGACCGGGCAGACCGCGATAAAATTCTGCTGTGTTGCTGTCGACCTGCACATCCCATTCCTGGCAGCAGCTGTCGGGGCACAGCTGCGCAATACAGCGGAAGCTGTCAAAATAAGCACTTTTATAAATTCGCATAGGTTCTCCAATCAAAAAATAAGCGCATACGGTTTTCGTATGCGCTTACTGCGGTTATTCCTCTGTATCTTCCGGCCGAATGGCGTACATGGTGGCTGCGGCGGATTGCAGGGCGTCTTTGCTGCTGCCCACAGCGGTCTGCAGGGCACTGATCTGGGCGCTGACCTGATCAGCCAGAAGGGTCATCTGCTGCGCGGCAGAGTCCACCTGCATGGTTGCTTCAGACAAAGCGGCGGTTGTCTGCAGATAGATCTTATCGGCCCGTTCTCTGGCGAAGCGCTCCGTCCGCTCAGCCCTGCGATAGGCTTCCAGCTCGCTGGCAGTGGGTTCGGCGGTTTCCGGCTGGACACCCGCAGCCTGCAGCTCTGCCACCTGTGCCTGCAAAGAAGCGATCAGCGCATCCTTTTCTGCATCATCAGAATTGGCGCGCAGGGCGGCCAGCTCATCCTTCAGCCCCTGATTTTCCGCTTTCAGCTGATTGACGAGACTCGCGTTCTTCTTGTTTACAAACTCGATATAATGTACCACATCTTCTCGGTTAAAGCCCCGGAATTCCCGGCGGAACTTGTGAGATTCGGCCATACAAGGTTACCTCCTTGGATCGGAAGATTCGGGGATATCCCCAAGGATCTTATCCATTTTTCAAAATTATATCATAATCCGGCGGGGAAAACAACTGTTTATTTCAGGAATTGCGCCAAAGCAGCGGCGATGCCGTCTTCATTATTGCTGAGGGTCACATAGTCCGCTGCGGCCTTCACAGCCGGTGCGGCGTTGGCCATGGCGACGCCAATGCCTGCGGCAAGCAGCATGGGGATGTCATTTTCCGCATCGCCAAAGGCAATGGCTTCCGCGGGAGCGACCCCAAGGGCGGCGCAGGTATCCAAAACGCCCTGTCCTTTGTTGATGGAGGAGGGGATCACTTCCAGATAGAAAGGCGCGGTTTGCACGACCGTCAGCTCTTTGGGCAAAAAGGCGGCAATTCTGGCTTTTACATCAGCAAGAATACCCGGCTGCACGGATATGAGGATCTTGATGGGTGCAAAGCTGAGGAAATCGGAAAGATTCGAAACCTCACTGCAGACCATATGGTTATTCTGGCACTCATAGGGCACTTTGTAGCCGTTTTTGTCCGTGACATAGAACTGCTTGCCGTCGTCCAAAATGGGGGTCACGGGCAGCGCCTCCAGCCGACGGAGAATGGATTTTGTCTGGGATAGATCCATAGCAGTCTCAAAAAGAACACTTCCTGTGGCGGCGTCGACGATCCGTCCGCCGTTATAGGACATGAGAATCCCGCCGTATTCGGTCAGTTGCAGGATATCCCGCTCTTTGAAAAGACCGGGGGAGGGGCGGGCAGATGCCAGCGCGATGCGGACGCCCTGCTTCTGGGCATCCATCAGAGCGGAAAGCGTCTTTTTTGTGATGCGTTTTTCGTCATTATTCAGCGTTCCGTCCAGATCCAGAAAAATGAGCTTACAATCCATAACAGTGCTCCTTGATGCAATACTGGCATCATTATACAGGAATTTGCGGCAAAAGGGAATAGGAAAAGCGCCCGTTTCGGCTGAAACAGGCGCTTTTGTGCTTAATACTGGGTGGGTTGGATGTGCCAGATCTCTTCGGCGTACTGACGGATGGTACGGTCGGAGGAGAACTTGGCACCGCTGGCGATGTTCATCAGGCACTTGCGGCCGAATGCCAGCCGGTCTGCATAGTCCCGGTTGACCTGCAGCTTGGCGTCCATGTAGGATGCGTAGTCCAGCAGCAGGAAGTAATGGTCGGCCTTATGCCAGGTTGCGCCGTCCAACAGAGCGTGGAACAGCTCCCGCTGCTCATCGTCGGTGGGCACAGTGCCGTCGACCAGCGTGTTGATGGCCTTGCGCAGCCGGTCGTTGATATCGTAGATGCCCCGGGCGTAGTAATCGCCCTTCAGCGCGTTGATCTGGTCTACGGTATGGCCGAAGATATATTCATTTTCGTGGCCTGCTTCCTTTGCGATCTCCACGTTGGCACCGTCCAGCGTGCCCAGAGTGACCGCGCCGTTGAGCATCAGCTTCATGTTGCCGGTGCCGGAAGCTTCCGTGCCGGCAGGGGAGATCTGCTCGGAAATGTCTGCGGCAGGGATGATATGCTCTGCATAGGAGCAGTTATAGTTCTGAACAAAGACCACCTTCAGCTTATCGGCAACGGCAGGGTCATTGTTGATCATCTTGGCAATGCGGTTGATATAGCGGATGATGGCCTTGGCACGGGCGTAGCCGGGAGCGGACTTGGCACCAAAGATGAAAGCGGTGGGGTGGAAGTCGGTAAGGCTGCCGTCCTTCAGGCGGAAGTAGATATCCACAATGCTCAGGGCATTCAGAAGCTGGCGTTTATACTCGTGAAGCCGCTTGACCTGCACATCAAAAATGAAGTCAGGACTCAGCTGCACGCCTTCCTTTTCTGCAATGATCTTGCACAGCTGCTCTTTCTTCTGACGCTTGATGGTGTTGAACTGCAGCACCATATCATCGTCGATCATGGGCTTGAGCTTGGCAAGCCGGTCCAGATCCTTCAGGAAGTCCGCACCGATGCGGTACTTGATCATCTGGGTCAGCTCGGGGTTGCACAGGCCCATCCAGCGGCGGGGAGTTACGCCGTTGGTCTTGTTCTGGAAACGCTCGGGGAAGGCTTCGTACCAGGCCTTGAACACATCGTCCTTCAGGATCTGGCTGTGGATCTCGGCAACGCCGTTGACATAGGAGCCGACATAGATGCTGAGGTTTGCCATGTGGGCAGTGTTGTCCTTGACGATGAAGAGATTCGGATGCTCGCTCTTCAGCTTGGCATCGATCCGCAGAATGATATCCACGATCTCGGGAACCACGCTGCGCATCAGCTCCAGATCCCACTTTTCCAAAGCTTCGCCCAGAACGGTGTGATTGGTGTAGGAGAAGGTCTTCTGGGCAACGGCAAAGCTCTGCTCGAAGTCCATACCCTCCTGCATCAGCAGACGGATCAGCTCCGGAATGGACATGGCGGGATGGGTATCGTTGAGCTGCACGGCATAGTAATCCGCAAAGTAGCTCAGATCCTTGCCGTGGGAGACCTTGTAGACCCGCAGCATATCCTGCAGCGATGCGCTGGAGAGCACATACTGCTGCTTGATGCGCAGGCGCTTACCTTCCCAAGTGGAGTCGTTGGGGGACAGCACGCGGGTGATGTCCTCTGCCTTGTTCTTCTGGGTCAGCGCCCGCAGGTAATCCTGATCGTTGAAGGCGTTGAAGTCCAGTTCTTCCTCGGCTTCGCACTGCCACAGACGCAGGGTGTTGATATTGTTGGTGCCGTAGCCGATGACGGGAACGTCATAGGGAACTGCCAGCACGGTGTGATCGGGGAACTTGACCTTGACGGTGTGGTTGTAGCGGCGGTAGGACCAGGGATCGCCGAACTTGGACCAGTCATCGGCATTTTCCTTCTGACTGCCGTTAGCGTCGAAGCTCTGCTTGAAAAGGCCGAACTTATAGCGCAGGCCGTAGCCGGAGAGGGGGATGTTGGTGGAAGCGGCGCTGTCCAGGAAGCAGGCAGCCAGTCTGCCCAGACCGCCGTTGCCCAGCGCGGCATCCTCTACATCCTCAAGGATCGCAAGATCTACGCCCCGTTCAGCAAACAGCTGCTTCATCTCGTCCAGAATGCCCAGATTGTACAAATTGGAGTAGACCAGCCGGCCAATCAGATACTCAGCGGAAATGTAGTAGGCCTTTCTCTGATGCATACGGGTGTGCTTGGAATTGTTCCAGTTTTCGGAAATGGCCATCATCACAGCCTGACCCAGTGCTTCGTGGAGCTCCTGAGGGGTTGCTTCCTGCAGGGAAACGTCATAGGTGTACTTCAGCTGCGCTTCCGTCCATTTCAAAATGTTCAGACAGTTGTAGTTCATATTTTAATTCTCCATTCTAAATAGTGGGGAAAGATTTATGCGTTTTCATTGCCTGTGCGGCAGTATAGCTTTGTTATGCGGCGGATCTTCCGGGCAAGGGTGTCCGTAGCAAAGCCTTCGCAGGCGCGCCATGTCCAGTTTTTAGAAGACATGGTGCCGGGACAGTTCATTCTGCCTTCGCCGCCCAGCCCCAGATAATCCTGCATCTGGATGATGCACAGATCCGCAACGGAAGAAAACGCCGTGCGGATCATACCCCACACATAGCCTTCCTCCTGGGTCAGATGCATATACTCTGCGGCATAGTCAACGGCCTCGTCAGCGGCGGTTTCCAGCCACTGTCTGCAGGTCATGTTGTCATGGGTGCCGGTATAGCAGACTGCATTGCGGGTGTAGGTGTGGGGCAGATAATCGGAAGGCTCTCTGGAATCAAAAGCAAATTCCAGAACCTTCATGCCGGGATAACCGCTGCTTTCCCGCATCTGCAGCACCTCGGGGGTCAGATAGCCCAGATCCTCTGCAATGAGGGGAAGATGGGGAAGCTGCTGCTTTACAGCGTTGATAAAGTCCATATCCGGGCCTTTGACCCAGTGACCGTTCCGGGCAGTTTCTTCGCCGTAGGGAACCGCCCAATAGCTTTCAAAACCACGGAAGTGATCCAGCCGGATCACATCATACAGCTTGCCGGCGGCGGAAAGGCGACCCAGCCACCAGCTGTAGCCATCCTGCTTCAAAACATCCCAGCGGTAGAGGGGATTTCCCCAAAGCTGACCGTCCTCCGTGAAGCCGTCCGGCGGAACGCCGGCCACCATCGTCGGATTCAGCCGCTCATCCAGCTGGAAAAGCTCGGGGCTGCTCCAGACATCCGCAGAATCATAAGGAACATAGATGGGAACATCGCCGATGATCCGGATATTCTTCTTGTGAGCATAGCTGCGAAGCAGTTCCCACTGCTGGAAGAACAGATACTGAACAAAGCTGTAGAAACGGATCTCTTCCTTCAGCTCCCGGCGGGCCTGCCAGATGGCCTCCGGTTGCCGAAGTTTCAGGGGATCTTCCCAACGGTACCAGGGCTCACCGTCAAATTTATCCTTCAGTGCCATAAACAGGGCAAAGTCCGGCAGCCAGCTGCTGTTTTCCCTGCAGAACTGATCGAAGTCAGAGCTGCCGGGGAATCGCCCGAAAGCAATACGCAGAACAGCCAGACGGTGCCGGTAAAGAATACCGAAATCCACGGTATCTTCCCAAATACACCAATCTATATTCGTAATCTCCTGCGGCAGCAAAAGACCTTCCTGCACAAGCGCATCCAGATCGATGAGATAATGGTTGCCTGCGTAGGCGGAGCAGGACTGGTAGGGGGAATCGCCATAGCCTGTGGGACTCAGGGGCAGGATCTGCCAGCAGCGCTGGCCTGCTTTTTCCAGAAAGTCCACAAAAGCAAAGGCAGGCGCGCCCATACTGCCGATGCCGTAGGGACCGGGCAGGGAAGAGATATGCATTAGAATGCCGCTTTCGCGCATAGAAATAACTCCTTCAGCGGTACAGCGCAGGGATATACCAGTGTATGGCAAAGGTGATTCCGTGTTGCCTGTGCATACGCTGAAATATTGCTCCTGGATAACTGTTTCCGAAAATTTACGAAACTAATTTCTGTTTCTACAACAAAAGATTAATACTTTTTTGTGCATTTGTCAAGGAAAAGACGCGTGAAATGTGGTATGAATAAAAAGTTTCGTAAAGTTTCGCTGCTGAGAGGCAATACCTTGCGGGAGAATATAAAAAATGCGGGTCTGCCCATCGGCAGACCCGCGAAAGGTTTTTGCTTAGGCTTCGAGATTGATACCGGTCTCCTTGTTGAAGACATGGCAGACATGTCCGGCAAAGCCGAAGTGAACGGTAGCACCGGTGGACAGAGCCTTGACCTCGGCACCGGTCATGTTCATGGTGGAGATGACCAGGACCACATCGCGGCCCATGGCGGTAACGTGCAGGTGCACGGAGGAGCCCATCATTTCGGCGACGTCGACCTTGGCAACGATGCCTTCCTGAGCCAGCTCCAGATGCTCGGGACGGACGCCCAGAACGATCTCCTGCTCGGCAACGTCATTCTTAGCCAGCTTTTCCTGCTTCTCGTCAGACAGGACGACGGTCACATTCTCCAGCTGAACAGCGTACTTGCCGTCGACCTTGATCAGCTTGGCATCGAAGAAGTTCATCTGGGGAGCGCCGATAAAGCCGGCAACGAACAGGTTATAGGGATGGTTGAACACTTCCTGAGGAGTGCCGATCTGCTGGATGAAGCCGTCCTTCATGATGACGATACGGTCGCCCAGAGTCATAGCCTCGGTCTGGTCGTGGGTAACGTAAATGAAGGTGGTGTTGATACGCTCACGCAGCTTGATGATCTCAGCACGCATCTGGTTACGCAGCTTGGCGTCCAAGTTGGACAGGGGCTCGTCCATCAGCATGACGGCGGGGTCACGGACGATAGCACGGCCGATGGCAACACGCTGACGCTGACCGCCGGACAGAGCCTTGGGCTTACGGTTCAGGAACTGGGTGATGTCCAGGATCTCAGCGGCTTCCTTGACCTTCTGGTCGATCTCAGCCTTAGGAACATGGCGCAGCTTCAGGCCGAAAGCCATGTTATCATAAACAGTCATATGGGGATACAGCGCGTAGTTCTGGAAGACCATGGCGATATCGCGGTCCTTGGGGGCAACATCGTTGACCAGACGGTCGCCGACATACAGCTCGCCTTCGGAGATATCTTCCAGACCGGCGATCATACGCAGGGTGGTGGACTTACCGCAGCCGGAAGGACCAACAAGAACGATGAATTCCTTGTCGGCAACATCCAGATTGAACTGCTGAACGGCGACAACGCCCTTCTCAGTGATCTGCAGGTTGACCTTCTTCTCGGGCTCGTCTGCGTTCTTCTTCTTTTTCTTCTTGTTCTTCTTCTCTTCGTCTGCGCTGTAGGGGTAGATCTTCATGATGTTCTTCAGGGTCAAACTTGCCATTGTTTCTCGACTCTAAGTGCACCGACTCCTCGCGTACACTCTCACATTCCGCAAAGCGATCTTGCGGAAGCTTTACGACAGGTCTCCACACTGCCGCACCGTGAGTCAAACGGGTTTATCCTCCTTTATTTTAGCGGATATACGCCTATTGTTGTGGAGTAGGCGCAATCCACCTGGATACACACATTCTACCACATTTGTCCAGTCAGTTCAATGGTGGTTTCCTACAGTTTTTGAATGCCAAATTTGGTTATTTTGTCCACATTTGATAGAATCATACATGCAGGCAATAACCGCTCTCTGTTACAGTCAGTGCAGCGCCGTAGTAAACCTTCATGGCATCTTCCAGATACAGAGCGTCCTTGACGCCTGCAGTTTCGTAGCAGGAGTGCATAGCAAGCTGGGGAAGGCCGATGTCAGCTGTGGGCACGGAAACATGGGCCAGAGAGATATTGCCCAGCGTAGAGCCGCCGGGGATATCTGCCCGGTTGCAGTAGGTTTGAACCGGTACATCTGCCTTCGCGCAGACCTTGCGGAAGATAGCGGCAGAAACACCGTCGGTGCAGTAGCGCTGGTTGGCGTTGAACTTCAGCACAATGCCGCTGTTCACAACAGGGGCGTTGGCAGGATCGGCATACTCCGGATGATTGGGATGCACGGCGTGGGCATTGTCCGCGGAGATCATAAAGGACTGGCTAAGCATCTGCTCCACAGACAGCTCCAGTGCTGTACAGATGCGCTGCAGAACACTTTCCAGAAGGTCGGATGCCGCGCCCTGTACGGAAGACGAGCCTACTTCCTCACTGTCGAAAACGCACAGAACGGGGATGCTTTCGCTTTCTTTTGCCTGCAGGAAGCCCTGCGTGCAGCACCAGGCGCACTGCAGATCATCCAGCGCGGCAGAGGAGATATACTCCTTGTCGATACCCCAGACGGTGGCCTTCTGGCGTACATACAGGTACAGGTCATGACCCAGAATCTTGCCGCCGGCTGCCTTTTCCAGCAGCTTCTGCAGCTTTCCCTTGGCATCCTTGCCCCCCAGCAGGGGCAGGGTATCCACGGCAGGATTCCACTTGTAGCCGTCATTGGCAGAGCGGTTCATGTGGATGGCCACATTGGGGATCAGCAGCAGATCCCGGTCGATATCCACAAGCCGGCTTTCCACACCGGCTTCCGTTTCTACCATGACTCTGCCTGCGATGGACAGAGGGCGGTCCAGCCACGGTGCCATCAGCATGCCGCCGTACTTTTCCGTTGCAAGGCGGGTGTAATTACCAACGGATTCCGCATTTTCCTTGATCTTGAAGGTGGGGCGGTCAGAATGGCTGGCGCTCAGCAGAAAGCCCTTGGGCTTACCTGCAGGAATTCGAAACGCCATTACCGCCGTTCCGCCCCGGACCAGATAATACTTGCCACCGGGTGTGAGATCCCATTTTCCCGATTCCGAAAGGCGGGTGTAACCGGCATTTTCCAATGTTTTAGCAAAATATGCCGCGGCATGGTATACGCTGTGAGAAGCGTCCAGAAATGCCATTAAGGCCTTTGTCCGTTTGTCCATATATCTTCTCCTTTGCTCGATAAATAATCGTTTACAGTAGCAGAATAAATGATGCGACCATCTTCCAACTACCGTGTCATTCCGAGGTCCCAAAGGGGCCGTGGGAATCTCCTGGTACAATCTCCGATCCTGCTTAGCATTTCTATAGATGGTGCCGGGAGATTGCCACGGGCAGCACAGCTGCCCTCGCAATGACATGCTTCTTTTTTAGTGCGCCGCATACTAAGCTAAACGATCATTTATATTTACTTTTCCACAAGCTGGAAGAACAGATCGATCTGGTCTGCGATGGTCTGAAGCGCGGCGCGCCAGAAATCCTTGTCGGTCAGATCGATATCGGCCACCTTTGCGGTGTCCTCGACGGTGGCGACGGTGGTGGTGTACAGCAGCTTCTTGTACTTGGGCACGAAGCTTTCGCCCTCGGCAAGATACTGGGCGTACAGTCCCCGGGCGAACAGGCCGCCGAAGGCGTAGGGGAAGTTGTAGAAGGTGGGGCCGTAGTAGTGACTCTTGCAGACCCACATATACGGGTGCAGACAGTCGGGAGCCAGACCGTCGCCGTAGGACTGCTTCTGGGCTTCCAGCATAAAGCCGCAGAGGGTATCAGCGTTCATGAACTTCTCTTCCCGGTTCTCGAAGACCATGGCCTCGAAACGGAAGCGGGAGTAGATATCGCAGATGATCTGGGTAGCATCCTGCAGCTGGGACTCAATGAGAGCCAGGCGCTCGTCATCGGTTGCGGCACTCTTGATGGCGGCGGCCATGACCACACACTCGTTGAAAGTGGAGGCGGTCTCTGCCACGGGCATAGAGTAGTCCTTATTCAGCGGCTTGTGGTCCTTGATGCACTGGTTGTGGAAGGCGTGACCCAATTCGTGGGCAAGGGTCACCACATCACCCAGCTGACCGTCGAAATTGGTCAGAATGCGGCTTTCGCCCAGACACTCGGCACCGGCGCAGAAAGCGCCGCCGGACTTTCCGTCCCGGGGATAGAAGTCGATCCATGCGTTGTCAAAAGCTTCTGCCACCATGTCGGTCAGCTCCTGATCGAAGGTGGAGAACTGCTTGATCAGGTATTCCTTGGCTTCTTCAGTTGTAAACTTGGAAGATGCCTTGCCCATGGGGGCAAAGAGGTCATACCAGGGAAGACCGTTTTTGTGTCCCAGAGCCTTGGCCTTGGCCTTGAGATACTGCCAGAACTTGGGAGAATACTCGTCCATGGCGCTGAGCATGGCATCCAGCGTTTCCTGCTTCATATCGGAGTGCTTCAGGGTCCGGGCAAGAGGAGACTCGTAGCCCCGGAGCTTGCAGTCGGAGATCGTTTCCAGCTTGATGGAGTTCAAAGCGAAAGCCACGGCATCCTTGATCCGGTCATAGCAGGCGATCTCTGCCTCGTAGGCCGCCTTACGGACAGCAGGATCCTCGTCGTAGGCGAGATTGCGGATGGTGGAGAGGTTGGTAGTGCTGCCATTGTAGCTGACGGGAACGGTGCTGGTCAGATAGCCCTGCAGATCGCTCCAGGCGCTGCCGCCGGAAAGGCGCATCCGGGCCATGATCTCTTCACCCCGGCCGGCCAGCAGATAGCGGCTGGACTCGGCGATCTTACCCAGCATAAAGCGGTAATCCTTCAGTTCTTCATCGGCATCCACCAGCTCCATCAGGTTGGGCAGCTTGGAGAGCCAATCCCGGAAAGCGGCATCCGGTGCTGCCATGGAGCTGTAAATGGCCATCAGCCGGCCCAGCTGGGAGGATGCTTCGGGATCCCGGGTGTTGGCAGACTGGCGCAGGGATGCATACAGGCCCAGCTTGCTTACCAGTGCTTCGATCTGCTCCTGCAGAGCGATGCCCTTGCGCAGGGCTGCGGAGGGCTCCATCTGTGCAAGATTTGCTGTAAGGTCTGTAAATTCCTGCATTTTTTCCTGGCCGGCAGCCAGATCTGCTTCAAAGGCCGGGTCATCAAAGCCTTTGTATATGGGGTCCAGATTCCATACTTCGTTCATAGTTGTGTTCCTCCTATAAAAACAGTTGTATTTATTTTACAACACCAAAGGGATTCCGTCAACTCCGGCCTGCAAAAAACGAAAGGCTGCCGGCTGTGGCCGGCGCAATTGTCTAATATTGTCGAAAAGTTCTTGGTTTATCTTATTTTTGTCGAATATGGTGCGTTTTTGACGAACGATTGTTTTCGTTTCGCCTTGCAAAAAACGATGCATTATGCTATGCTTTATTTGTCGCATGCGGCAGAGATACTGCCGTTCAAAGGGGAATATCTTCATATTGACAGGAGAGGAAGTTATGGATAACCGTACAACTGTATTCATTGCGGACAGCGCAGAGGAGTTTTGCTCCGGCTTATCTGCCGCTCTGCTTCAAACCGATGCCTTCCTGGTCGCGGGGACGGCCGGTGACGGCGAACAGACCATCCGTATGGTCCAGCAGCTGAGGCCGGACATTCTGGTGCTGGACCTGATGCTCAGTAAGCAGGATGGGCTCAGCGTTATGAAAGCTGCGTCAGCCATGGAAAAGCGTCCCGTTATTTTGGCTACATCCGGATTTGTCACCGATTATGTGGCATCCTCCGCCGCCAATCTGGGTGCCCGGTATCTGATGCTGAAGCCTTGTGATGTGACGGCTGTTGTGGAACGACTGGAGGAGATCCGGGGTGGGGAGAACCTGCGGCAGTCTGCTTCCCGCCGTTCAGACAAGACCAGCATCGAGGCCATGGTCACGAACATCATTCATGAGATCGGCGTGCCCGCCCACATCAAGGGCTACCAGTATCTGCGAGAAGCCATTATTATTGCCATCAACGATATGGATGTGATCAATGCCATCACAAAAGTTCTGTATCCGCAGGTTGCCAAGACCTTCCAGACCACCCCCAGCCGGGTGGAGCGTGCCATCCGCCATGCTATTGAGGTTGCATGGGATCGTGGCGATCTGGATACTTTGCAGCGGTTCTTTGGCTATACGGTGAGCAACACCAAGGGCAAGCCCACCAATAGTGAGTTCATCGCCCTGATCGCGGATAAGCTTCAGCTGCAGCTGAAGTCTGCTGAGGTAGCACAGATGTAAATAACAAATACCGGGACGGGCCATGTACTCTGTCCCGGTATTGCTGTTGATTCCCGATATTCTGCGGCTTTTTACCATTGACAGCGGACTGCTTTGCTCCTATAATATAAATGTGGAAGGATGGCTTTTTGGTCATATCTTCCCGTATGATCGTATTATTTGGCTGAATTCAGCCACAGGAGGTAAAGTATAAAATGGATGTATTAAGCAGACTGGCCCGCTCCGTCGTTGTTCCCGTTGTGGTCATTGACGACGCAAAGGACGCCATTCCTACCGCAAAGGCAATGGCTGCCGGCGGTGTGGATGTTATGGAGATCACCTTCCGTACCGCTGCCGCTCCCGATGCCATTAAGGCAGTTGCCGAAAATTGCCCCGATGTTCTGGTTGGTGCCGGCACCATTTTGAATCTGGAGCAGTGCAAGCTGGCGGTTTCCATGGGTGCCAAATTCATCGTTGCTCCCGGCTTTGACGCACAGGTCGTTGGCTGGTGCATCGAAAACGGTATCGCTGTGACCCCCGGTTGTGTTACCCCCACCGAGATCACCGCTGCCATCAACATGGGCTTGAAGGTCGTTAAGTTCTTCCCCGCAAACATCTACGGCGGTCTTGCTGCCATGAAGACCCTGTCCGGTCCCTTCCCCGGCGTCAAGTTCCTGCCTACCGGCGGTATCAGCACTGCCAATATTAAGGAATACATCGATGCGCCCTTTATCCACGCTGTCGGCGGCAGCTGGGTCTGCCCCAAGGCGGATATCGCGGCCGGTAATTTTGATAAGATCACTTCCCTCTGCGAAGAAGCCCGCAAAGCGGCTCAGGGCTGAGGAAACACAGAAAGGAAATAACTATGGCAAGAATCATTACCTTTGGCGAGCTGATGCTCCGCCTGCAGCCCTACAATTACGAGCGCTTTGTTCAGTGTGACCATGTGGAGTTCACCTTCGGCGGCGGCGAAGCCAACGTTGCCGTTTCTCTGGCCAACTACGGCATGGACGCTGCCTATGTTACCAAACTGCCTGCCCACGCCATCGGTCAGGCTGCAGTCAACTCCCTGCGCCGTTACGGTGTGGATACCAAGCTGATCACCCGGGGCGGTGACCGTATCGGTATCTACTTCAATGAAAAGGGTGCTTCCCAGCGTGGCTCCGTATGCATCTATGACCGCGCCCACTCTGCCATCCAGCAGGCAAGCCGTGAGGACTTCAACTGGGATAAGATCTTCGACGGTGCCGACTGGTTCCACTTCACCGGCATTACCCCCGCACTGGGTGCCAATGTTGTAGAGATCTGCCGGGATGCCTGCAAGGCTGCCAAAGCCCGGGGCATCAAGATCTCCTGCGACCTGAACTACCGCGGCAAGCTGTGGACCCGCGCCCAGGCCCGGGAAGCCATGACCGATCTGTGCCAGTATGTGGATGTGTGCATCTCCAACGAAGAGGATGCCAAGGATGTATTCGGCATTGAGGCTGAGGCTACCGATATCTACGCAGGCGAGCTGAACCATGAAGGCTACAAGTCCGTTGCCAAGCAGCTGGCTGACAAGTTTGGCTTTGAGATGGTCGCCATCACTCTGCGTGAAAGCCACTCCGCATTCGACAATGGCTGGAGCGCCATGCTTTACAATGTTGCCAAGGATGAGTATTGCTTCTCCAAGAAGTACGACCTGCACATCATCGACCGAGTTGGCGGCGGTGACAGCTTCGGCGGCGGTCTGATCTACTCCTTGCTCTCCGGCAAGGACACCCAGCAGGCTGTGGAATTCGCCGTTGCGGCATCCGCGCTGAAGCATTCCATCGAGGGCGACTACAACATGGTCACCGTGGCGGAAGTGGAAAAGCTGGCCGGCGGCGACGGTTCCGGCCGGATCCAGAGATAAGGAGGAAACAGCTATGGCAAACGAAGAGATCCTGCAGGAAGAGGAGCAGACCAACATCCTGACCCTGACCGACGAGAACGGCGCGGATGTGGATTTTGAGTATCTTGACTGCATCGACTATGAAGGCAAGGAGTATCTGGTGCTGATGCCCGCTGAGGAGCTGGCCACCGAGATCGTCATTCTGGAAGTTGAACCCATCGACGAGGAGAATGAGAACTACCTGTCCGTTGCCGACGAGAACATCCTCAACGCCGTCTACGATATTTTCAAGGACCGCTATAAGGATGTCCTGACCTTCGAGGACTGAGATAAACGCAAAAGGAGCGCAGCGTTTGCTGCGCTCCTTAATTTTTAGTGAAAGTCAAATTGGAATTTATCGGGCTGTTGCTGTGCACCAATTAATACGCATGTCATTCCGAGTCGCCGTCAGGCGACGTGGGAATCTCCCGGTAGAAAGCCATTCTCTGCACAGCATTTCGATAGATCGTACCAGGAGATTGCCACGTCGTGCTTCGCACTCCTCGCAATGACATGGTTATTTTAGCTGGTTGCGCCGTTTTGAACTGCTCGCCAAACTGAAATTTGACTTTTTATTCAGGAACATAACGACTCTATCTATTCTGTCAACTCCAGCATCAGCTTTGCGCCGCTGCGGACTCCGTCCAGAAAGGCCAGCCGTTCCATCACTGAACCCAATTCATTCACTGCGCACTGGATATCGTTCTGCTTTTTCCACGGAAATTCCTGCAGCAGCTGCTCCAGCTTCCGGTAGCATCGGTTTATATCCTCGCCGCCTGTACCCCGGCTTTCGATATATGCCCAATACAGCGCTTCCAGCTGCGTTTCTTTGGTCTTGATCATAGCAACCCTCCAAGTCATATGTGACACCTTTATATTAAACCATATATAGCTTAAAGTCAAGCGGTAATACATCATATATGATACATTATTTGCGGATTCTGAGCAAAGGAGCATTGCAATGGATTATGCGCAAAGACTTCGCGGACTGCGGGAGGACTGTGATAAATCACAAGCAGAGATTGCAAAAGTTTTGGGTACTTCCCAACAGTATTACGGTAAATATGAGTCTGGTGAACGCCCCTTACCGATTGATCGGCTCTATATTCTCTGCAACTATTACGGTGTCAGTGCCGATTATATCCTCGGCATTCCCAAAGGCCGCCCTTACGGCCTCAGCAAAACCCGCAAATAATGGTTCAAGCCCGGTGCGAGCACCGGGCTTTTTGTATGGATCCTACTGTTTGTTCTTACATTCCTCGCAGCAGTTGCCCCGGGGGCGGTACTGCAGCTCCTGCATTTTGTTGGTCACTGTGGTGCAGGGGGCTACGGATTCGGTGATGAATGCGTTGGAGCCGATCACCGCACCGGCACCGATCACTGTTTCACCGCCCAGAATGGAAGCGTTGGCATAGATGGTCACATTGCTTTCGATGGTGGGATGGCGCTTTTTGCCCCGCAGGCTCTGGCCGCCCCGGGTGGAAAGACCGCCCAGCGTTACGCCCTGATAGATCTTCACACCTTCGCCGATGACGGTGGTCTCACCGATAACGATGCCGGTACCGTGGTCGATGAAGAAGTAGGCACCGATGGCAGCACCGGGGTGGATGTCAATACCGGTAACGCTGTGGGCATGCTCCGTCATCATCCGGGGAATCATGGGCACCTGCAGCTGATACAGCTCATGGGCCAGCCGGTAAACGGTAATGGCAAACAGGCCGGGGTAAGAGAAAATGATCTCATCGCAGCTGGTGGCGGCAGGGTCGCCATCGTAAGATGCCTGCACATCCGTCTGAACCAGTGCGCGAACCTTGGGGATCTCCCGGAAGAAAGCCAGACAGATCTCCTGTCCCCGGGTCTGAGCCTGCCGGGCTTCCATGCCGCTGCCCTGCAGCACCAGCGCGATCTGGCGGCTCAGGTTGAACATCACATCCTCGATCAGCATGGAAAGATTATGCTTGGCATTATAGATGCGGTAATTTTTATCCTTGCCATAGCCGGGGAATACGATCCGGCGGAGCTTGGTAATAATATCAATGACCACATCCTTATCCGGATGGCTCACCAGATCGATCTTATCGATATCCCTGTCATGGTGGTAGTCCTCTAAGATCAGATCCAATACGCTTTCGATCTGCTCGTTTATGGAAGTCATTGGCATTGCCCCCTTTGCTTTTTTATGGTTATAGCACATCAATAGAGTAAAGTCAATCGATTCTGCGGATTGACAAAGCCCAAGCAGACTCTGTATAATCAATATCACGAACACCGAGGAGGTATGCTATATGATCTATACATCCGCCGAGCAGCTTATTGGAAAAACGCCGCTGCTGGAGCTTACCCATATCGAAAAAGAAGAAAGTCTGAACGCAAAGCTTCTGGCCAAGCTGGAATACAGGAATGTTGCCGGCTCCGTAAAGGATCGGGTAGCCAAGGCTATGCTGGACGATGCGCAGGCCAAAGGTCTGATAAAGCAGGATACTCTGATCATCGAACCCACCTCCGGCAATACGGGCATCGGCCTGTGCGCGGTTGCCGCTGTCCGGGGATACCGGTGCTGTATCGTCATGCCGGATACCATGAGCATCGAGCGCCGCCGGCTGATGGCAGCTTTTGGTGCGGAAGTGGTTCTCTCTCCGGGCGCCCAGGGTATGGCCGGTGCCATTGCGCTGGCTGAGCAGCTGGCAAAAGAGAATCCCAACAGCTTCATCCCCGGCCAATTTGTGAATCCTTCGAATCCTGCGGCCCACATTGCTTCTACAGGCCCTGAGATTTGGGAGGACACCGACGGGAACGTGGATATTTTCGTTGCAGGTGCCGGTACCGGCGGAACGGTTACCGGTGTGGGCAGGTATTTGAAATCCCGAAATCCGGATGTGCAGATCGTCGCGGTAGAGCCTGCGGGTTCTCCGGTGCTATCCGGCGGAAAACCGGGCGCTCACGGTCTGCAGGGCATTGGCGCGGGCTTTATTCCCGAAATTCTGGATACCTCAGTGATCGACGAGGTGATCCCGGTTTCCGATGAAGATGCCTTTTCCATGATGCGCCGGTTTGGCAAAACGGAAGGGTTTCTTGCAGGCATTTCATCCGGTGCCGCGGTCTTTGCCGCCTGCCAGATCGCAAAGCGTCCGGAAAACACGGGAAAGACCATTGTGGTACTGCTTCCGGATTCCGGCGAACGGTATCTTTCCACAGGATTGTTTGATGCGTGAAAAATAAAAGGCGTGCCGTATGTGTTGTGCCCTTAAGGACACAACACATACGAACTTTTCCGAAAGGGCAAAGCTACAAATCAATATTGGAATATATTTGGAACACTGACTTGCTGATTATGCTTTACTCTAACAAAGGAGACTAATTATGAAACTACCTAAATATGTCAGAATACAAGGACGAGAAATTGCTTGGAAAACAAAGAAGCCCGTGGGCGTATTTATTCTGAATTGGCGCAGAATACGTGACAATATTTATAGTCCCGAAGATGTTAAACTTTATGATGAAACACATCAATGGTTTCTTGATAATCTTCCGCTGCCCCCATTTTATGGGGAGAACAATGATAATCCGCAAGGGGCAATTACATATTTCAAAACAGAAAATAGCGGAGAAATGCTGGTAAGAATACAGCCTTTAATAGACTTGCTTGATAAATATAATATTCCTTACGATATCGTTTACACGAATTATGTCGGTAAAATTATTTATGAAGATAAATATCAAGTTGGAGTAATTGATTGAATATATGAAATTTATGTATTTGTGACCGCAAATGCAGTGCTTGTCAAGAAAAGAGGACAGAGAACGTAAACCATTCTCTGTCCTTCTTATTATCAATCTTCAATTCTGCGGATCTGGGCACCCAAAGCGCTGAGCTTCTCAATCAAATTCTCATATCCCCGCTCCACATAGTGGATATTTTTGACCCAGGTAGTGCCCTCTGCCGCCAGTCCCGCGATCACCAGTGCGGCGCCTGCCCGCAGGTCATTGGCGCAGACTGTGGCACCATAGAGCTTTTCGCAGCCGGTGACGATGGCGGTTTTACCGCTGATCTGGATATCGGCGCCCATGCTTTCCAGCTCATCGCAATAACCAAAGAAACGGGTCTCATACACGCTTTCCGTCAGCCGGCTGACACCGGATGCCAACGCCATGCACACACAGGTCTGGGCCTGCATATCCGTGGGGAAGCCGGGATAGGGACGGGTCTTGACGGTGGTATGCCGCAGACCGCCTTCCCGGCGGATCCGGATGGCATCATCATAATTAATGACTTCTGCGCCCATTTCCGCCAGCTTGGAAGTGATGCACTCCATGTGCTTAGGGATGACATTTTTCACCAGAACATTACCGCCTGCGGCAACAACGGCTGCCATGTAGGTACCGGCTTCGATCTGATCCGGAATAATGGCATAGGTTCCGCCCTGCAGCTTTTCCACACCCCGGATCTTGACGGTATCGGTACCGGCGCCGGAGATGTGGGCGCCCATGGTATTCAAAAAGTTTGCAAGATCAACGATGTGCGGCTCTTTCGCGGCGTTTTCGATGACTGTCTGACCGGGTATCAAGGCTGCCGCGATCATAATGTTCACCGTTGCGCCGACGCTGACCACGTCCAGGCTGACGCGGTTTCCCTGCAGGCCATTGGGACCGGGGGTAAGCTCCACATAGTCGTCGGTTTCGTCAATATCCGCGCCCAGTGCGGCAAAGCCTTTGATATGCTGGTCGATGGGACGGGAAGCAAAATTACAGCCACCGGGCAGCGCCACATGGGCACGGCCGAATTTTCCAAGCAGCGCGCCCATCAGATAATAGCTGGCGCGCATTTTCCTTACCAGCTCCTGATCCGGGCAGGTGCTGGTGACATTGGAACAATCGATCTGAACCACACCGGGTTCGGATGTGTCGATCTGGGCACCCATTCCTTCCAGAATGGACAGCAGGATCCGAACATCGGAAATATCCGGAACATTTTCAATCCGGCACTTGCCGCTGACCAGCAGCGCTGCCGGCAGGATAGCCACAGCCGCATTTTTCGCGCCGCTGATGGTAACCGTACCGTTCAGAGGGGTGCCGCCGTGAATTTCATATCGAGCCAAGGATGATCCTCTCCTTGCGAAAAAATTGTATTATTAACCAGTTTGACTATTATATCACAACAGAATGATTATGTAAAGTCCAATTTCAGCCAAGTCTTCGCAGTCCCTTGGGATAATGATTTTTTAGCTGCATGCCGTCGCCCTTGCCCCAGCCCAGAGAGAATCCGCCGGTTTTGACGAGGCACCAGCCTTTCCCGCTGCAGGGGATCACATTGCCGTGCAGGTAGGCATCCAATTCCCGGCTGTCCGGTTCCAAATCCACGGCATTAGGACAGTCTGACAGCCACAGAGCAAGTGCGTGGGCAGGCTCGAAGCGGTCTTTCTTCAATGTGCCCAGTTCCAAGCCGGGGCGCAGTACCTTCAGCCCTTTCAGCTGCGGAAGCTCTTTTGGCGCATGGTACAGGCTTTGCCCGAATGTGAGAAATTTCCCCTCGGGCAGCACAATGCCCATTTCCTTTGCGAAGGCATTCCACAGCGCCGGTGCTTTTTCTCCGGGAACCTCCGCATATTCCGCTGCGCTGCCATCCTTTCGTTTCAGAACCGCTGCGAAATGCCCCTCACCCAGCAGTTTATGGGGCCACATCCGATAATTTCCTTTGGTTCCAGCCGTGAACCATGGGACGCTTACTGCTTCCGGTTCGAATTCCGGATGTCTTTCGAGAAAAGCAGCCACGGTTTCCTCATTTTCTGCCGGGGCAAAGGTGCAGGTGGAGTAAACCAATCTGCCGCCGGGGCGCACCAAAAGCGCGCCGGAGTCCAGGATCTCCGCCTGCCGCCGGGCGCACATGGCGACGGTTTCCTCACTCCAGTCCGTTACTGCCGCTTCCTCTTTTCGGAACATGCCTTCTCCGGAGCAGGGGGCATCGATCAAGACCCGATCGAAGAAACCAGGCAGGTGCTGCGCCAGTTTTTCGGGATGCTCGTTGGTCACCAGAGCGTTGCCGATGCCCATGCGTTCTATGTTCCGGGACAGGATCTTTGCCCGTTTGGGATTATACTCATTGCACAGGAGAAAACCCTTCCCCATAAGCCGGCCTGCGATCTGGGTGGATTTTCCGCCGGGAGCCGCGCACAGGTCGCATATTTTTTCGCCGGGCTGGGGATCCAGAAGCTGTACCGGCGCCATGGCACTGGCTTCCTGTAAATAGTATACGCCGGCTTCGTGATAAGGGTGCAGACCGGGTCTGCTCTCCGGGTCGTAGTAAAAGCCTATGGGTTCCCACGGTACCGGCTCCTTTACAAAGGGAAGGGGAGGAATGCAGCTGTCGCATTTCAGCGGATTGAACCGCAGCGCTACCGCTCTGGGGCGCTCCAGACTCTGTAAAAATGCCAGGTATTCTTCTCCCAACTGCTGTTGCATTCTGCTTAAAAAGGCTTCCGGAAGCATGATATTGTTCCTTTCTTTGGTGGGGTAAATGATCGTTTAGCTTACTAAGAGGAGCAACTTTCAAGGCCCCCTCTGACGAGGGGGCTGTCATGCCGAACGGCATGACTGGGGGAGAGAAAACCTAAAAGCAAGCAATTTGTACGAACTAAGCGATAAAGCTAACCTTTTCTCTCCCTCCGTCTTCGCCTTTCGGCGAAGCCACCTCCCTCATCAGAGGGAGGCTTAGGTGCATGCCGTTCGTAACATAAACGATCATTTTGCATCTTTTTGCTTTATTGTACCACAGGAGCAGCAGTATTCCCACACAAAAAGCGGCGCAGCTTCCGCTGCGCCGCCAAAATATGAATTTACTCTTCGTCGCGCTTTGCGTCGTCGATGATCTTCTGCTGGTTGGCCTTGGGCACTTCCTCGTAGCGCTCAAAGTTCAGCGTGAAGGAGCCTCTTGCCTGGGTCATAGCACGCAGATCGATGGCATAGGTGCCCATTTCTGCCATGGGAACTTCGGCCTCGATGACGGTGTTGCCGTCGGCATCGGGATTCATGCCCATGGGACGGCCGCGGCGCTTGCTCAGATCGCCCATAACGTCACCGACGTAATCCTCAGGGACGGAAACGGCCAGAGTGCCGATGGGCTCCAGCAGAGTGGGAGCGGCATTGGGCATGGCTTCCTTGAAGGCAAGGATAGCAGCCAGCTTGAATGCCATTTCGTTGGAGTCGACAGGGTGATAGGAACCGTCGTACAGGACAGCCTTCAGACCGACCATGGGATAGCCTGCCAGAGGACCCTTCTGGACAGCTTCCTGAATACCCTTTTCAACAGCGGGGTAGAAGTTTCTGGGAACGGAACCGCCGAAGACTTCCTCGGCGAAGATCAGATCGTCCTGCTCCTCCTGGGGCTCGAAACGGACCCAGACATCACCGAACTGGCCGCTGCCGCCGGTCTGCTTCTTATGACGGCCGTGGGCCTGGACGGTCTTCTTGATCTTTTCGCGGTAAGCGACCTTGGCGGGGCTGAGAACAGCATCCACACCGAAGCGGCTCTTCAGCTTGGCAACCAGAACATCCAGGTGCTGGTCACCGGCACCGGACAGCACCAGCTGCTTGGTCTCGGCATTGTTGACCAAGGTGAAGGAGGGATCTTCTTCGTTCAGGCGGTTCAGGCCGGTGCCGACCTTTTCTTCCTGACCGCGGGTCTTGGGAGCAATGGCGACGGAGTAGCAGGGCTGTGCGTAAGGAATGGCCTTCAGAGAAACGACCTTTCTGGGATCGCACAGGGTATCGCCGGTCTTGACCTTGTCCATCTTGCCGATGGCACCGATGTCGCCGCAGGTGAGGATCTTGACTTCGGTGTTCTTCTTGCCGCACATGGAGTACAGGCGGCCCAGTTTCTCGGTCTCGCCGGTA
>JAZNGJ010000052.1:0-10819 GCA_045576415.1 Faecousia sp.
AAGACTTTGAGTCTGTCGTTAATTGTTTTATTGCTATTGATTGTAGGTGTCGTTACACTGGCACTTAATTGGAATAATTGGTTTGGTGATGTACCCGATGGCCCCTCATCATCCCAAACAGGAGATTTGGATATTGTCCCCGGTGCTGATGATTGGGACGGTGAGAAGCTCCCCGATAAAACCGACGATGCACCGGCAGCAGGTATCAAGATTCCTGGTTACCCGTCCATTACATTGCCGAAGGATCAAAAGACAGTAAATGTAGCACTCTTAAATCCCGAAGGCAACCCCTGTTACTTTACCTTTGAAATCGTGCTGAAAGACACGGGCGAGAGCCTTTATAAATCAAAGCTCGTTCCTCCCGGCAAAGCGATTACCGAAATAACTATGTCCAGAGCGCTGTCTGCCGGTGAGTATAACGCAACCATTAAGATCACAACCACCTCTTTGGAAGACGGTTCTGCTATGAACGGTGCAAATGTAGAAACGGTGTTAATTGTGAAATAAGGTGAAACTATGGAGAAAAATTTAAGTAAAAGCGGGCAGGAGATCAAGCGAAATGATACTTGTCCCGGCTTTCAGGGAAGGAAAAGCATTTTAGCCATTGAACCGATTTGTTGGTTCTGTAAGTACGCAGGCTTTGACCTAAAATCAGATAAGCTTCCCGAACGGGGTACTTGCTGTTACCCCAAAGAACAAATCGAATGAAAGGAGACAGTCAAGGTACACATAATGCCTGCGCAACTCCCTTTACCATTGCGGTGAACACCGCTGAAAATAGTTAATTAAAATTTTGAGAGGAAATCAAGATTATGAAAAGACTTTTATCAATACTGATCGCCATCGCACTGATGGCAACAATGTCCGTCACCGCCTTTGCGGTGGAAGAACCGACCCTATATGTCGCCGGCGTGGCGGTTACAAGCGATAACCTTGAGATTAACAACGCAGACAATGGGGCAATCACGGGCTCTGCAACTTACGACCCCGATACCAAAACCCTCACGCTGGACAATTTCAGCTACACGGGACAAGGCTATGTATACGATTCTCCGTGGTGCGCCGCAATCTTTGCTAAAAACGACCTTACCGTCAAAGTTGTGGGCAGCAATACGGTTACCGCTTCCGTGACGGACCCCTATACGGCTGAAGCACTTGCTGTTTGGGGGGCATTGACCATTACCGGCGACTCTGGCAGCAGCTTGAGTCTGACAGGTGCCGAAAGAGATGGCGTAGTATGTATGGGCGATCTGAAAATCGAGAATGTAACCGTAAATGCTACAGGCACCGGCGGTCTTTACAGCGAGGAAGGCGACATCACCATCAATAACGCAAAAGTGACTGCTACGGCTACTACTACTGCAATGCAGTACGCTGCTGCCATTTATGCCTATGGTGGGAATATCACGATCGAGAATTCGACGATTACCGCAAATGCCCCCCATGCTAATGCTGTATCTTCTTATATGGATTTCCTCCGCTATACCATCAAAAACAGCAATGTAACCATTTCTGCCGCAAAAATGGGCATAGGTCTAACAGTTGGGACAAGGCTATTCGTTGAAAACAGCACTGTGGAGGTAACCTCTGACGCTGGGCTCGCGATTGTTAATGATCAAAACAACTTCGGTGCTGCGCCCAGCTTCACCGGCACCCACGTGGTTTACGCAGGTGACGATGTGGGAAGTGCAACCGAAGCAGATGCTTCCGCAGATGCTACTTACACAAACAAGTACGTCAAGATCGAGCCTGCTGCTCCGGAGACCTACACCGTCACCGTCACCACCAACCCCGCCGGGGGCGGCTCTGTCACCGGCGGCGGCGAATATGACCACGGCACAACCGTCACCCTGACGGCAACGCCCAATAGCGGCTATAAGTTTGTGAACTGGACGAAGAACGGCGTGCAGCTCGGCACCAATACGACCTATAGCTTTACCGCGATCGAAACTGCTGAATATGTCGCAAACTTCGCAGAAGCTCACACCCACTGCATCTGCGGTAAGAATGATTGCAGCGGCACCGGACACGACAATACCGTCGAATGGCAGGATTGGAACAAAAGCGATTCTCTCCCCACAAGCGGAAATTATCGCCTGACGAAAGATGTTAATCTTGGAAGCAGTACCCACGAGATTCCGTCCAACAGCACCCTCAATCTCTGCCTGAACGGCAAGACGGTGAAATCCAGCAAAACCGCTATCCAAGTTAACTCCGGCGCAACGCTGAACATTTGTGACTGCAAAGGCGGCGGCACGATTTCCGGCTACAATGGAAACAACGGCTTAAACAACTTCGGCATTAACATTTATAGCGGCGGCAATGTGACCGTCAGCGGCGGCACGATCACCGGCTACGATGGCATTGGAACCAACAGCAACGCAATCCTGACCGTCAGCGGCGGTACGATTACCGGCACCCGATACGGCATCGGAAACTACGGCTCTTTTAGTCTCAGCGGCGCACCGACCATCAGCGGCGGAACGTCAGGCATTTTCCACGGCAACGGTTCGTTTAACCTCAGCGGCAAGCCGAACATCACCGGCGAGGATGATGCAGACATTTGGGTTAAGTTAGGCAACATCATCACTATCGACGGTACATTTTCCAGTACAAACGTCATCAGCGTAGTCATAAAAAACAATAACGGCTGGGTAGAGAGTGGCACATTTGCACAACCGGACGGCGTGACTGTTACCACGCTGGAAAGTTATACTACAAAGTTCGAAAGTGCCGATTCCCTTTATGATGTAGTGTTAAAAGACGGCAAACTTGAACTGCAAGAGAAACACAGCCATAGCTATACCTACTCCGCCGACGGCGCGGTAATCACCGAGAGCTGCTCCTGCGGTCACAGCAAGAAGGCAACACTCAGTTTCACCGAAGGCGACGGCAGCTATACCTACACCGGCTCTGCCATTACGCCCGTGAAGGTGACCTATGATGCTGGTTGGGTAGGCACCAACAGACCCTCTATTGTTTACACAAACAACACCAATGTGGGTGATGCTAACGCCGCGCTGACAATCGGCAGCGCTACAGCCAACCTGTCCTTTACCATTACCCCGGCAAACGGCAGTGTAACCGCTCCCACGGCGAAAGAGAACCTGAAATACACCGGACAGCCTCTGAGGCTCATCACCGCAGGTTCCAGCGGAACCGGCACAATTCAGTATAAGCTGGGCGAAAACGGCGCATGGGGCACTGCTATTCCCACCGCCACCGATGCAGGCGCATATACCGTCTACTACAAGGTCGTGGGCGACAATAACCACAACGATGTGACTGGCGGTTCCGTATCTGTGACCATCGCAAAGCGTTCCGTGACGCTGACTTCCGCTACAGCTTCGATGGCATATAACGGAAGTGCACTGATCAACGATACCGTTACCGTAAGCGGCGACGGCTTCGCTGACGGCGAGGGCGCAACCTGTAACGTCACCGGCAGCCAGACCGATGTCGGTTCTTCTGCGAACAGCTTTACCTATACGCTGAACGCCGGTACAGACGCTGACAACTACACGATCACCAAGGTCGAGGGTACGCTGACGGTCACCCAGACGAATATCGAGCTCAGAGTTAGCATTGACGGCTGGACTTACGGCGATGACGCGAATACTCCCATCGTCACCGGCAATTCTGGCAGCGGTACTGTGACCTACACTTATAAAGTGAAGGGTGCAGATGACATCACCTACACCAATGAAAAACCCACCACAGCTGGCGACTACACCGTGAAGGCTACCGTTCCTGCTACTGCGAATTACAACAGCGGCGAAGCAACCGCAGATTTCACCATCGCCAAGAAGACGCTGACCGTTACCGCAAATGCCCAGAGCAAGACCTACGGTGAAGACGATCCCGCGCTGACCTATACCGTGACCGGCCTTGTGGACGGTGATACTCAAGGCGATGTGCTGAGTGGCGCGCTGACCCGTGATGCTGGCGAAAATGTCGGCAGCTACGCTATCACGCATGGTGATCTCGCCGCCAACAGCAACTACACCATTTCCTTCATCGGTGCGAACCTGACCATTGGCAAGAAAAACGTCACCGTCAAGGCTGATGCCAAGGGCAAGACCTACGGTGAAGATGATCCCGCACTGACCTACACCGTGACCGGTCTTGTGAACGGTGATACCCTCACCGGCGCACTGACCCGTGCCGATGGCGAGAATGTCGGCACCTACGCTATCACTCAGGGCACCCTCGAGGCAAGCAACAACTACACCGTAACCTTTACCGGTGCAGACCTGACCATCGCACAGAAGGAAGTGGGACTGGATTGGTCTGAGCTGACCGCTGATGAGCTTGTCTACAGCGGCACCGCCAAGACCCTGACCGCCACCGTCACCAATCTTGAAACCGGCGACAGCTGCGAAGTTACCGTTGAGCCTGTTGGAAACAATATCAATGTCGGCAGTTTCTCCTATAAGGCAACTGCTTTGAGCAACAGCAACTACAAGCTGCCTTCCAACGTGGACAGCTCCAGCTATACCATTACTGCAAGAACTGTAACAGTAACCGCCGATGCCAAGACCATGCAGTACGGTGATGACGTCCCCGAACTGACCTATACCCATAATCTGCTTGATGGCGACAGCTTCACCGGCGCTCTTGCAACTGTTGCCACCAACTCCTCTAATGTCGGCGAGTACGACATTACCGTCGGCACGCTCGCCAACAGCAACTACAACATTTCCTTCGTCGGCGCAAAACTGAAAATTGAAAATGCCGACCAGGTTGCTCCCGCTGCTCCCACTACTCAGAGCATTGGCGCATACAGCGTCACTTTGACTACCGCGACCGGCTGTGAGTACAGCAAGGACGGCACCAACTGGCAGGCAAGCCCCGAATTTACCGAACTGACCCCCGGCACTGCCTATACCTTCTATCAGCGTCTGGCGGCAAAGGATAATTACAATGCATCTCCTGCAAGCGCTGTTCTGAATGCAACTACCCTGAACGTTTACACCGTAACCTATACTGACGGTGTGGCCGATGTGGAAGTTTTCTCAGATCAGACAACCGAAAATGTGGTTCACGGCACCGCCACTCCCGCTTTCAGCGGAACTCCTACCCGCACCGGCTATACCTTCGCAGGTTGGACGTCCTCCGTTGCGGATACTGTGACCGCAAATGTAACTTACACCGCAAACTGGACACCCATTACCTACAAAGTCATCTTCAACGCCAACGGCGGTGAGGGAACAATGGATGCCCAAATCTTTACCTATGATGCTGCGCAGACTCTGACCGATTGCGGATTTGCTCGTGAGAATTACAGCTTCCTCGGCTGGGCTACTGCAGTTGACGGCGAGGTCGTTTACGGCAACTGTCACAGCATTCTGAACCTTACTGCCGAGAACGGCGCTGAGATCAAACTCTTCGCAGTGTGGAGCGCCAATCCCGTTATCAGCGGCGTGATCACAGAGGCGTACGGTGAACCCACCGTTATCCTGCGTGGCCTCGACGGCACGGAGTATGAGGCGAGTGTTATCTCTTCCGGCGACGGTTACATTTACAGTGTTTCCGCACCTGTCGGCACTTATCAGCTGGTAGTTCAGGCTGTGGTAAATGACGGCGATGCTCACAATGTGACCGTAACCTATGCGGAAGAGCTTGCAGAAGATATCGTTCAGGATATCGAGATCCCCCATGAAAACAAGAATTCCTCCGTCGTGGAAATCGTGGACGGCGCTCCGGAAGCCATTGTGGACGGTCTGGATGACATTGCAGCAAACGTCGGCGAAACTGGCGTTACCATTAAGTTGACCGTCACTGCAGAAACCGCGGACAGCAACGATGCCGAACAGACCGCTATCAGGACCGAAGCCCGTGGTAAGACGCTGGAGTTCGTAGACCTGACGCTGACCAAGAACGGCAGCGATATTGGCGGTAGCAACACCCAGCTACTGACCATTGTCATTCCGTTCGAGAAGGGCAATAAGCAGAACATCACCGTGTATCGCTATCACGGAACTCAGGCTGAAAAACTGAATGAAAATCCTGCTGATGGCAGCGAAGGTTTTGTTGTCGGAACCGACGGCATTACCATCTACGCCACGAAGTTCTCCACCTATGCGATCGGCTACACCGTGCCTTCTCCCACGCCCGGCGGTGGTTATTATCCCGCTACTTACAGCATTACCGTAAAGGATACCGAGAATGGTGATGTTTCCACCAGTCCCATTGCAGCCTCCAGCGGTGCTACCGTGACGATCCTTGTCACACCCGATAAGGGCTACACTCTGGAGACCTTGACTGTCACCGATAAGAGTGGCAAGAGTGTTGAACTGACCAAGGTAAGCAGCACCAAGTACACCTTTAAGATGCCCGCATCCAAGGTCACCGTTGAGGCCACTTTCATGGATGACAATACCATGCTGAACTTCTTCGTAGATGTTCCCGCTGATGCTTACTATTACGATGCAGTTCTGTGGGCCGTTAAGGAGGGCATCACCAACGGTACCAGCGCCACTACTTTCAGCCCCGATAATCCTTGCACCCGCGCTCAGATGGCTACCTTCCTGTGGCGTGCCGCCGGATCTCCCGAGCCTGTCAGCAAGACCTGTATCTTTGCTGATGTGCCTGCCGATGCCTACTATGTGACGGCTGTTCAGTGGGCCTATGAACAGGGGATCACCAAAGGCACCAGCGCCACTACTTACAGCCCTGACGAACCCTGCTCTCGTGGTCAGATGGCCACCTTCCTTTGGCGCAATGCGGGCTCCCAGACTCCGGTGAGTAACACAAACCAGTTTGCAGATGTTCCCGCAGAGAAGTATTACGCAGTTGCTGTCCAGTGGGCCTACGAGCAGAAGATCACCAGCGGCACCAGCGCCACTACCTTCAGCCCGAATGATCCCTGCACCCGTGCTCAGATGGTAACCTTCCTGTACCGTTACTACGTTAAATAACTCCAGTGCCGCTGTTACGATTGCAGTGGTGCCCAATGCAATCTGCAAAGGAACCTGCGCACAGATTGCCACAATGATGCAACAGTTTTGTGAGAATGTTTTGAAATAAAGCGGGAGGAAAAGATGATGTTTAGCAGTTTTATGGAGCAAAAATGCTACATTCAAGAAGTGATTGACCCGGCAACCGGAAAACACTACAATTTGCACATTTACTCTCGTATCCCCGAAAACGGCTTCTTTGCGGGATTTATTATGAACGAGTTTTATCTGACGGACAAAGACCCGAAACACGGTGTCCTTGTTGATATTGGACGCAAGGGATTTGCGAAAGATGAGTTTGAAACGACAGATGATATGACCGCAGAACTGGAAAACATTATTCGAGACTGTTTGCCGGAGGGCTTCAAACGCTTCGAAGCAATTATGGCAAGCGGCATCAAGGGCAACGAACTTAAATTCTAATAGGTCAAAAAGACCCCACCCCGATTTCCGTTGGAAATCGGGGTGGGGTCTTTTTCGTTTGTGCTTGAAGTGCTAAGTTAATGACATTGCTGGCCCAGCTCGGGCTTTTACCAAACAGCATTGAGGATTGCACTATAGAGTTCATCACCTTTTGGTTCCGCCCAATACGCGATACCGAACTTGTCCAGATCTGCCACGGTTACTCTTCCGTTATTCAGAGCAAAAACAATATTCTCTTGTGTGCCATCAGCATAACGGACAATGATATGCTGGCTGTATAAGCCGCCAATGAAATATTCGTTGACCTCATCCTCGTAAATCTTTTCAACTGCTGTGTCATAGGCGAAGTTAGGGTCATCGGTTGGATTGATGATCTCAAGAATGGCATCGTGGGGTATACTCTGCACAACCATCTGGAGGCACTCGTCTTGGAATACCAATCTTCCAGAGGTTACAACCCCACCTCCTATATGGTTGCTCTTGTCAACATACAACTGGCCGTCAACTTCTCCCTGGTGGAGTGTATAATCAAATACTCCTCGGTCTTCTAAGCTGTAGCTTGCCCCGTTTGCGTAGTCATAAATGATGACACGGTTATCGATCATACCCGACCCTATGCTAAGTGTTGAGCACAACTCGGGTAATCCGTCACCGGTCAGATCACAGAAGTATGTGTTCCAGATGGGCATTCCGGTATACAGGGGAATGATTTTCTCTTCGGTTACTGCTTCCATCTTTTCGGGATACCAGCGGAAAGTGACATCTGGGAACTCAGGGATGCTGATTTCAAGGCGACCGTCCCCATGCATTTCATCGTGCGTCTCAAGGTAATCAAACCATTTTATTGCAACCGACACAGGCTCCACAGCATCACCAATTCTGGCTCCAAAACAGAGTAGATCTCCTGCTTCAGTACGCAGTGTTACAATATAGTCGTGTCCATACTGAGCATTTTGGAAAAGATAAGTCTGTGGAGAAAGCCCGGAGGGACGCATGAAGTCAAGAGACTCCAAGGTTTCCGCATCGTATACACCATACCAACCATACTGCTCTTGACCATCACAAAGAATGGTGAAGGGAACAGTATCATCCGGTCCCGGAGCAATATCTAACCAATGGATGCTATCTTTAACATCAGAAAGTGGCGTACCGACCGGGAACACAATGACAGGGATTACATTTTCACCAGAAGTTGCTACAATGCCGGTGTCCTCATTCAAATCGTAGGCTAACTTGAACAGCCACCGGATATTCGTGTCATCTGAGCCGGGATCGTCCTTTTCCGAATAATCGTAGTATCCATAAGCAAGATACACTTCGCCGTTTTTCTGCTGCAGGACATAATATAGGACTTCTTGATTATAAATGAGCGACCAAGCATTTGCGGTATCCTTGCGAATGCCAGATGCTGTTTCTTTCCCGAACCAATTCCCTTTACTGAAAAACAGCTCATCAAAGTTCTCTTTTGTTAGCTCTGTTTCTTCAAGTATTCCAAGGGTAGTCCATTCGTTCTCGGAAGAATGTTCACCTTTGGACATGAGTTGCATGGTGTCAGTAATTGCATATACAGGTGTATTCTGCTGAGCCACCATAGAAAAACTTGTTCCGGAGGTTTCATAAGTCACTTCCACAACTCCGTAGCTGTGGGAATGCAGAAGCGGCAGTGTATCAGGCTCATCATTTTTTGGATTGGTCAGCAAACCTACCGCAAGCACGATGCAGACAATGGCAGCTACGAGCACCACCCACACTGCAGGCTTTTTCCACTTGGACAGATTCTTGATGCGTCCCTTTGTGTTACCTTCGCCAAAGGCCAAGGGCATACCGGCGATGATGCGCTTGCCGGTGGCAAGGCTCAGAAGGGAGGCAGTGTAGTCGGCACGGATCTGTGTGCCAAGTTTCCTTACCACGGCCTCATCGCAGCTCATCTCCATATCCTTGCCTGAGAGGATGAAGGCCACCCACACCAGAGGATTGAACCAGTGGATGCACAGGGCGACAAAAGCCACCGCCTTTACGACGTGATCCAGACGTCGAATGTGGTGCTGTTCGTGGAGGAGGATATAGGACTGCTCCCGTTCCTCCATCGCAGAGGGAAGATAGATCTTCGGTCGAAACAGCCCCATGACGAAGGGCGAATCAATATCATCTGCCAGATAAATATTGTCTCGCAGCGGAGAAGCTGTTATGAGTTTGCGCCGCAGTCGCAAGTAGGTCACAATGCCGTAAATAGCCATGACCAGAATACCGCCCCACCAGACGTAGGTTGCGATGAATACGGGGCCTTCCAGCGGGTCAGCCCGAAGCTGTTCCTCACCCTGTGGCAAAACTTCTGTAATCGCCTCACCAACACCCGGTACAGGAAGCACGACTTCGGGGAACTCTGTATGGACGATGTTGGAGGGGATATACTCCACAGCACTGGAATGCTCAGTCATGTCAACGGTCGGCGTATCAAACAGGCCGAAAAGGGACAGCCCGGACTCAATGGATACCGGACAGAGGAGTCGGATCAGCACCACGGCCCATAGCACATAGGATATGACCTTGGGAGCCTTTTTGAGCAGAAGGCGCAGAAGCAGTACGAAAACAATAGCAACACTGGCCGTCAAGCTCATATTCAGGATTTTAGGTAAGAATGTATAGAAAGCCATCGTATCACTCCTTCATGCCATCAATGAGCTTCTTCAGCTCATCCACTTCTTTGTCGGAAAACTTATTTCTTGCTCCAAATGCCGCCAGGAATGCGGGCAGCGAACCGTCGAAGGTCTCCTTCACAAAGCGGTCGCTCTGCTCGGCGTAGAACTCCTCTCTGGAGATCAGCGAGGTGACAGTGCTGTTTTGGTTTTGGAAGATACCCCGTTCACAAAGCCGTTTCAGGACGGTATAGGAGGTGGTGGACTTCCAGCCCAGCTCCTGTTCTGCCATCTTGACCAGCTGACGTGAGGCCAGCGGCTCATTGTTCCAAATAATATCCGCAAAGCGAGACTCCAGCGAACCCATCTTGCTCATACATAACGCCTCCTTATAGCTCTACATGATGTAGAGCTGTTTATACTCTACATTGTGTAGAGTGTTTTGTCAATGCAAAGGGGGAGATTTTTACAAAGTGTTCATAGAATGCGTTTCAATCCTATTGACATTTTCCCGCCTCAAATGTAGAATTAATTTAGAACTACATTTGTAGCGGAGGTGACATTATGAGCGGATCAATCAAACGACTGCCAGATTCCGAACTGGAGGTAATGCAGGCAGTGTGGGCGTGTACGCCGCCAGCGTCAAAGGATGAGATTCGGGAGAAGATGGGCGATGACCACCCGATTGCCGAAACTACGCTTTTAACCTTTCTGAGTCGTTTAACGGATAAAGGATTTTTAAGTGTGGAGTTGCGGCGCCGAAAGAAATACTATACTCCTAACATAAGCCAGGATGACTAT
>JAZNGJ010000053.1:0-11001 GCA_045576415.1 Faecousia sp.
GGAGCATACCGGCGATCTGGCAGTGGAGTACCGCTACAACGCTTGGGGTGAGGTGACCTACAGTGGCTACGAACCCGAACTTGCCCAGTTGAACCCCCTCCGCTACCGCGGCTATGTCTACGACACCGAAACCGGACTCTATTACCTCCAGAGCAGATACTACAATCCCAAACTCGGCAGATTCCTCAATGCGGATGCTTATGCTACGACAGGACAAGGCATGCTACTGAAGTCCAGAATAATTAGTCGAATGAATCACAATAATACACCCCCGCCATCGCACATAAATATGCGATGGCGGGGTCGGCATTTTCTGTAAAGATTATTACTGAAGGATTTGGCAAGTAAGTGACAACGGTATCATCAAGCCAACTGCACGATGCTAGTAACTCTACGCATATACAGTTCCACTACTCAATGGTGACCATCACCCAGTTGCCGCTGTCTAAGTAAATGGCGATGCTACACTGGTCAAAACGGTGCTTGCTCTCGAAATCGATCTTGAATGTGAAGGAAAAGAATTCATCTTCAGTCTCCGTCTGGAACACCGAAGTATTGTCATTGCGGAAAAGGTAATAAGTTTGCTGCCGCAAGTCGGTGTAAGGTTTGGTAAGACTCTCCACCACAGAGATGATTTGTACGCAAAAACATTGTTAAAAATCAATTACACCGCTGTTATGGCTACGACCTGATATGACTAGCGCCACTTTCCGTTCTTTACGTTCGTCTTTTCGCCATGGTTTTGCATCGTAGATTTCTTTTGCGCCTCCTTGATTTTATCCATTAAGTTATCCAACATCTTCTTTTCTTCTCGTACAGCAAAATGAGACCAGAATGTATTAACTTCATTTACAATACGCTGATAGTCTGCTTCTGAGCAATGTTTGAGGTAGAACAGCAGCTTCTCCAAGTCAGTCGAATCGGTGAGCATTTGCTTTACATCACTTTGTAGCTCAAGCGAGTAGTTATGGGCGCGTGCCATGTAGTCATCCAGTTCTTCTTTGGCAACAGCTTTCAGCTGTTCAGTTCGTTCCTTTGCTCTGGCAACTTTGTAGTCCGGTGTGGATAGGTTGCCTCGGGGATGGGAGCCTTTATATTCTCTTGCCCAGCCATAACGCTTTGCCATTTCCTTCTGCAGCCACGACTTCTGTTCCTCAATCCAGTCGATTATCCCCTGTTTGTCTGGTTTTTGCTGGTAGCGAATCGTTCCATCTTCGTTATACACGATCCCGCCAGTCTTGCTTTTCTTTGGGATGCGCTGACCATTTTTATCCAACACATCAGTCCATGTAGAGGGATATCCCATTCCGGTCATTGCTCTACCCAGCGCTGCTTGTACGCTCGGACCTCTCTTACAGCCACTGGAATAGGGGATACAAGTCAAGTGCACTCCCGGTGTAGCCTCGTCACAATGAACGGTCAGATTCAATACGATCAAACCATTCTTAAAAGGAGGCCTCCAATCGGGATTGTCCAGTTCCTTCGTGGTAACAATACACAGATGACGGTCTGCTAACAAGTGATCACAGAAGTCTTTCAGCAGTTCTTCCGATTGCTTGGCATCGGAGAATGCGTTTATGTAGCCCGTATTGTCCATATCCCCGATACCAAAAACGATCTCAATAGCTTCCGCTGTTTTCCGCATTTTTGAATTCTTACTCTGCTGCTTCCGCTTAGATTCCTGTCGACGCCCTTCGCGTATAGATTCCAGATAGGTGCCATTATACCTTCGGCAAGGACGCTGTTTACTCTGGAATTCCCGGAAAGAAGGTTCGTACAGTTTGTTATAGATTTCCTCTAAGGTGGCATAGCGCACAGGCGTTGGTTCTTCAGTCGGTATGCCCTTCGCAAAAGATATGTAATCACTTGCTTGTTGTGCCATTTCTCGGACTACGGAATCCATAATCTGAAGATAATGTGTTCCAGAGATTTTATCCTGCTCCGCAATTGCTTCCCGAAAAGACAGTTTTACAGCTTTGAACTCCATATCCCGGATCCATTGTTCCTCCATGAGTTTCTGGTATTCATTCTTCGCTTTCTCCATTTGGTAATTCAGATAGATTCCGCAAGGGATCAGCAACGGTAAGAAAAACAGGGTTACCAATCCACAAATTCCATCATTCGACAACAATCGACACGCATGGCGGTATCTTCTCATATGCTTTAAATGCTCTTGGTATTCCTCATAAGAATGCTTTTTGGCAGTCAAACGATCCTCCCAGTATATTTTCGACAGCGCTCTGTAACGAACCCAAAAGTCCAAAAGGCTCCTGGGATCTTCAAAATCCAAAGCAACCTGCTGACCTGCTGCCACACAGTTGTAATTCCGATAAGTTCTGTTCGCGTCCACATTGCCCGGGATAAAGACTCTGTTATTATGTTCAATCGAAAATACCGTATCATAATGTCCGCTAATGGTTTTTACAATCATAATCAATACCTCTTAATTCCATCAGTTTTCCATCAAAGCCTTTATTATTTGACATTTTCATGAGGCGGGCTTCTCAAACGGATATTCTGCTCAAAACGCGAAATGTTGTTGTGTATCAACACTTTTTTGCCTTCACCGGTTTCCAAAGGATTCCCTACATGTCTACGATGTTCCACGGGTGCTTGTAGACTCAAAATCCACCGCTGGCGACAGCGTACCGGTTCGAGTCCGGTCACCGGCACCATATCGAGTGTTCATAACGGATTTGACCGTTGTGGACACTCGATTTTTTCTGTCCACGCCTTTTACAGCGAAGAAACCGTAGGTTTGGGTGCTTTTTTGCTAATATGTTGCATCTACCAGATTTATTTGCTATAATATGAATGTCAGTATGAGCAGTCAGATTAGACTTCGATTGGTTCACGGAAACGTGGGCGGCATCGTACCACTAGATATGGATGCTCTTGTTTGCGGCACATGTCTCCCCTGTATACTTGTCATGTACTTACATCCCGACACCGATATTCGGAAATAAATCGAGATGTATGTGTGTCAGTATGTGAAGCATATAGTGTCGGAACGAAATAGACAGAACAGACTAAATCAATTATGTTTGGGAAGTCGGATTTGTGCTGGTGTGAAAATGTGATATAAGGCTGCATAGTTCCTTTGTTATTGGCGGATTGGGAAGTCCCCTCAGCTGCAGATGAGGGCCAATAATAACAAAGGAGGTGAGTTCGTGAAAAAGGCGGACAACCCTGTCGTCATTATCAATGGCGATAACAACGAGGTGGAAGTGAATGTTACCATTACTGAAACTTCCTCCAATACCCCTGCTGCAACTGTAATTGCCATTGGTGCTTTTGCAGGAGCAGCCGTACTGGCTGTATCACTTTGCTGTCCTGAATTACTTGCTGATTTTGTCCGTTGGATTATCAGCATTGTAGTTGGCGGCTAACACCAGCACATTTTTTATGAATTGAGGTGTTACATCTTTGAAATATTTAGATTGTCCACTCTACGGACTACAATCAAAAAAGATGCTGAAGCGCCTATTACATATAGAGGACAGCAAATTTACAAAGCAAGATTACATTGCCGCTCTTGTTTCTCCCTATATCGATAAAACAGGAAAACCACGGTTAATTGAACCGCCGCATAAAGATCTAAAAGCAATTCAGAAACGATTGAAAAATCTATTGGGCACAATAGTTGTACCCAACAACGTTTTTTCGGGTATCAAAGGGCGTTCTTATGCGGACAATGCAAAAATGCATGCCGGTAGTCATAGTCGAAACCTATTTAAGATTGATTTGACAGCCTTTTTTCCATCTATTAGTAGAGAAACAGTTTATAACTTTTTCTATCACGACATGACTTGCTCGTCAGATGTTGCAGAGATATTAACAAATTTAACAACCATCGATCTAGAAAAGGCAAGAATACATGAACGCAATGAGGTGTTGCTTTTCCTTGAATCAAAGAAAGTATCCTGCCATAATCATTTGATTTCTGGTGCTCCTACCAGCCAAATCATGTCTTACTTGGTCAATCACCATATGTTTGATGAAATGCAAATCGTTGCGGACAACAACCATGCAATAATGACGGTATATGTTGATGATGTTACTTTTTCCAGCGAATACCGACTTTCTCATAAATTTAAAGAACAAATTCTGTCTATTGTTAGAAAATATGGATACCAAATTTCCAGACCGAAAGTAAAGTACTATACAAAACTGTATCCCAAATTAGTAACGGGCGTTGTAATAGACTCATCGGGATCACCAATTATAAAGAATGCCATGCGAGAAAAGATCATTAATGAACATAGGCACTTGAGAGAGTTTCCTGATGATAAAAGTAGCCGTCAGCGTTTGTGTGGTCTGCTGACAGCAGCTCGCCAGGTAGATCCGCATGCTTTTCCTACTATTTATAAATTCGCGTTTTCTTCTCCGGATCATGAGTAATCGTGCATGTTATGAGCAGGCTTGTAGGGGCCTGCTCATTTTTCATGCGCTCTTGGTGACATACTCAACTGCTACACCTTTACGGGTGTCGGCGGTATAGTTATCACCATCGTTCGGGATCTCAATGACACCCACGAATTTGTAATGGATCATGATGCGCTGAGTGCGGTTCTTGCCGGTGCCTTCCGTTTCGTACACATCAATATGGTCGATCAATTCCCGGAGTAGAGGTGCGGTCAAGGTCTGCATCTCCATGAACTTGCGAATGGCATTGATGAACTGATCCTTGTTGGTCTGCATGGAATCCAAATCAGAGATACTGCCACGCAGAGCTGCGATTCTCTCTTTCAATTCCACGCGTTCCACTTCGTACTTATGGGATAGCTGTAAGAACCATTCGTCTGTAACCTTGCCTTCCACATTGTCCTCGTACAGTTTCTCAAAGAGTTCTGCCACCTTGTTGTTCCGGGCAATACACCGCTGTAGTTCCGCTTCCATGTACTTCTTTTCGGCAATCATATCCGCATTGGTTTTCTGCGCCAGCAACTCCGCAAAGACATCCTCGTCGCTTCGCAGAAATGCCGTCATGCGCTGAAGTTCCCACATGACCACCTGCTCAATGGCATCTGCACGGATGTAGTGACGGGTTTCGCAGGTGCCTCTTGTGTCGCTCTTGTAGTTGGAGCAACTGAAGAAGTGGATATCCCGGTTAATGGTATTGATGTGATACCACAACTTGCTGCCGCAATCAGCGCAGTACAATAGATCTGCAAACATATTCTTTGTGCCGTTCTCTGCTTTGGGAGCACGGCGCTTTGTTTTGCCCACCAGTTTCTGCACCTGCTCATAAGTCTCCCGGTCAATGATCGGTTCATGGACATTTTTGAAAATCACCCAGTTTTCCTCCGGGTTCTCTAAGCGGGTCTTATTCTTGAAAGACTTGGAGTAGGTTTTGAAATTGATAATGTCACCGCAGTATTCCTGGTTTGCAAGGATCTTGGCAATACTGGACTTACTCCACTTATAGGGATCAGGTTGCACCCGTTTGCCTCCCCGCTTCAAGCCAAGGGAATACCAGTAGGCCATGGGAATCAGCACCTTCCGTTCCTGCAAGATCCGGGCGATGGTTTCCTGTCCCTTACCCTCCAAGCACATCCGAAAGATATCCCGAACAACATCAGCGGCATAGGCATCTACGATCCATTTCTTTTTGTTCTCCGGGGACTTCAGATATCCATAGGGCGGTTGGGAAAGGGGTTCTCCTGCGTTGCCACGGAGCCGGTGCGAGGACCGCACTTTGCGGCTGATGTCACGGGCATACATCTCGTTCATCACATTACGAAAGGGTGCCAGCTCGTTTTCTCCATCTGCACTGTCTACACAATCGTTGACGGCGATGAAGCGGATGTTTCTGTCCGGAAAGTAGGTGTCAGTATAGTAACCCACCTGCAGATAATCTCTGCCCAATCGGGACATATCCTTGACGATCAGTGTGGTCACATATCCCATATCCATATCTTCCAGCAGCTTTTGAAAGCCGGGACGATTGAAGTTGGTGCCGGTATAGCCATCGTCCACATAGTAGCGGGTGTTGCCAAAGCCATGCTCTTTTGCGTACTTCTGTAACAGCTTCTTTTGATTGGTGATGGAATTGCTGTCATTGTCTGTGCCATCGTCACGAGACAGACGGCAGTACAGGGCAGTAATTCCGGTTTGGATTTTCTTTTTCTTCGACTGCATTTAATAATCCTCCTTTCCGGCAGTCGAACACACATATTCCTCTGCCATTGTATCATCCGTACTTGCTACAGACAAAGGTACGGTGTCACCGGATACGATCCGTTTGAATCGGTCATGGATGGTAGTACTTGTTGGTACTTTACTGCTCTGAAAAGAGGAACCGACAATATATCGGACACCGTTAACTGTGTATTCCTGCTCGCCGAATCTTTCTGCAAGAAAAATGTGTTTCATGTTCATTCCTCCTTACCGGGCGTCTTTAGACCTGGCTCGCTGTTTTCTCAGTAGTTCCAGACCTTTCATAATATCGTTTGTCATTTGGATGGTTGTATAATTCTGCGGAAAAAAGCGGCGGATATCATTTACCTTCAATACGATTTTCTCCTGCTGGTTTGCTTTTGGCTGACGCAGAATAGCGAAGATCATATCCATGTTCAGAGTCTTTTGCAGACTGGCTTGCTTGAGTTGGATCGCCTGGGTTAAAGAGGGCGTGCAGTCCTCACTCTCCATGGTTTCCAGCAGGTCCTTCTGCTCTGCTTCGGTAAGGTAAGACAGTTCCACCGCCGGGGTAAGGGCGATCTTTCCCTCGTCTACTTTTTCCAGGATGCCGGGAATAAGGTTTGTCAAGCGGATGTAGCGTTTCACTTGAGATGCACTGTCATCGCTGGACAGTGTCGCAGCGGTTAACTTCGGTCCAACTTGGTCCGAAGTTAAATCTGTTCTCTTTCCTTGTTTACTGAGGGCATCCATTTTCAGCTTGTACGCGAATGCTTTTTCGCTGGGCAAGATATGTTCTCTGTGGAGGTTGCTATCTACCAAAGCGATAGCTGCCGCATCCCGGTCAATGGCATAGACTAAGGCAGAAACCGTGTGGATTCCTGCCTTCCTGCATGCGTGCAATCTCCGGTGTCCGGAGATAACCTCATATTCTCCATTTTTCAACGGACGTATCACCAAGGGTGTCAAAACGCCTTGCGCATGGATACTCTGTGTGAGTTGTTCCATATCCTCATCGTCCTGCACCTTAAAGGGGTGGGCTGGGAATGGATGCAGCTTGTCCGTAGAAATCTGTACAATGGATGGCTGCGTTTTTGCTGTCAGTTGGTCTATCAACATATCAATATTGCTCATAGTCTTATCTCCTTTACTTTGAAATTAAATGTACTGGGAAACGATCAGTTTCTCTGCTTCTCTCAGATCATCAATCGCCTTGCGAAGATCCGGGATGTTCAGTATCCCTTTGGAATTGGCAATCATTAAAATCTGGTCGATGTTATTTCCTACACGGCGGAGCTCCCAAATCAGCTTGTGTAGATCAGCCGGTGGCAGTTCCTTTATCTGGACATCTTCTATTGCCTTTCGGATGAAGGCCTCCCGTGAACGGGAACTTCGTTTTGCTTTCTGTTCGAAGGCTTCAAACTCTTTGTCATTCAGATAGAAAACAACACGGTGGTTTCTTTTTCTCATAAATACTCTCCTTTCTTTTGTGGCGGGGTATCAGGGGTGCCAAACCCCGGACAAGCTGGATTGCTGTAGCAGATCCGTTGCTTGCAAAGACAATGCCATTTTCTCTGCAGGCTTCAAGGTCTTTTACTGCCCCGGTATGTCCGCAGCGTTACTGCCGGTTGGTGCGCTGAATGCGGCACTTCTCCCCGGCAGAGGTATCTTCATCCTTGTCTGCTCATTCAGTTGTCAAGGTGCAGTTACAGCTCCGCAAATCATCCCGGTGGCCTCCTTCCTGGATGGGAGTTTACTTTGAGAGATTGCTGTGCTATAATGACGACAATAGAAATATTCAACTTCTGTTGTCGCCTTTTTAATGGTAGCAATCTCTGTTTTGGGTTTGTATGGCGAATATATAAAATTTATTTTCGGAATAACCATTGTCGAATTGAGGATCAAAAAATGAGTGAGCTTATTAAAGACCGCCCCCTTGCCTATGGCTTTATTGAGGGCGGAAATCTGCATAGCTTGATCATGTGGCCCTTCACAGAAGAAGTGTCTATATTTCAGCCGGTTGGCAAAAGTCTGGTTGACTTCATCCGGTTTGACCGAGACTTTATGACATCTGTGTTTGAGATTCTGCTGGTCCGCTATATGCAAGCCAAAGAGCATAAGAACGACTATGATTTCATTGCCGCTGTCCTTTGGGAAGTTGCGATGAAACACAGATTGATCGGCACTAACAACTATCTAACCGTTTATGTGCTCTCCTACATTCACCTGCTGTTGGAAGGTGAGGTTGATCCCCGAATCTTGGTTGGTGAAAAGGCTGATGTGCTTACCAAGTACATTCAGCGCTTGGATTTAGGCGATCCCCAAGACGACTCTTTCTTTGCCAAGCAGGAACTGACTGGGCTGTATATGGATCTCATTGAGGAACGGCAGTTGAATGTAGAAGCTACCCTTTCTCTAGTGTTGGAGCAGCGGGAAATTGACGGATTGACACCCATTCAGCGGTATTACGAGCTGGAACAGACCGACGAGGAATTCCGGAAATACTGGCACTCTGACTTTGTTATGAAGCTGGGTAAAAAGGCTGACGGTTACGATGTGCAGCACTTTGCAGTATTGGAGAACATCGACGATATGCTGCGTTTTGAGTTGGTGCAGACATTGGTACAAGGCATCGGCTTCAAGCGGTGCAAAAACTGCGGTATGCTGTTTGTTCCTTCCGGACGGTCTGACACGCTGTACTGCGACTTTGTTGCAGATGGAGAAGAATACCCCTGCAGGAAGATCGGTGCTAACCGGCAGGCAAAAGAAAAAGTCGCCAAAGACCCGGTGCTCCAGGAGCATCGCAGGGCCTATCAGCGACTGAATAAGCGGAAAGAATATGGATATATGGAAGAAGCAGAGTTTAAAGCTTGGGCAAAGGAAGCCGCTCTCTGCCGCAAACAATGCAAAGAAGGCACAATCACCTTCGAGGAATACAAAGCATGGCTGGATGAAACTAGCTTGCAAGAGAAAAAATGAATTTCAAAACAAAAAAGAGGTTTCGCACACATTTGGGAGCGAAACCTCTTTTCCATTATTCAACTAAGCCATATTTGACTTTGATTCGGTCTAGCTTTTCCAGCATGGGTTCGGCGGCGATGAGAATGAAGATCACCGTTGCGGCTGCGTGGATCAGATCCATAGGAAGGCCGGACACATAGTAAGCTTTCAGCATTTCCCAGTTAAGCGTTTGGGAATTGTACATCAGCGCGGCGGCAGGGTTCATAATGCCGCCGTAAATGATAACAGCGGCAAACGCACCGAAGGTAGCCAAACTGCCCCGGCTGCGGCGCAGGAGACCTTTGCGGAACAGCACACCTGCCAGGAAGCCGATGATACCCATACTGAACATCTGCCAGGGCATCCACGGACCTTGGGAGAACAGTACATTTGACACCATCATGGTCACAGCGCCCACCAGGAAGCCGGTCTCGCCGCCGAAGGCAACACCGGAGATGATGACCAGCGCCAGCACCGGTTTGAACTGGGGCAGCATAAAGAATGCAGACCGGCCAGCGATCGCAATCGCACACAGCACCGCAATGGTCACCAATTCTCTTGCCTTGGGTTTGCGGCTTTCAAACACCAGGAAGAAAGGTACCATGCACTCAACAAGGACCAGCATAGCGGTCACATTGTAATGCTGATTGCCAAGATACATCACACCGGCAAAGATGGTCAGCGGGATACACAGTACGATCAGCACCGCAGCCACCAGGGTTCGTTTGCTCAGTTTTCGTTGCTTAACGGGTATCTGCAGCATAGCAGATGGAGCGCTTCTGCGGCCAATGGATGCGATAAATACTCCCAAAGCAGCAATGAGCACCAGATATAGCGAAAGCTGCTGTTCTCCGGTGGTGCTGATACCTTCCTTAGCAATGAGTGCAGACAGATCTGTGATACTGGTGGCATAGAAGAACACCAATATCGAAATCGCCAGGGATACCCCGGCAAGGATCTTTCGCCATAGGGGCAGCGGCTTGGGTTTGAAGTTGACCGCCGTTTCTCTCGGCTCAGGTAGAACAGTGGCTTCGGGAATATCCGGCTCGGCAGACAATTCTCCACCACAACAGCCGATAATGTCAGCCACAGTTACCGCCTTGGGAAGCAAGTGCCGTGCCATACGGTTTGCGGGAGTTGTATAGAAGCTGTTGCCGGAGAAGAACTCCCGGGGTGTACCCTCTGCCACGATACTGCCATCAAAGAACAGACCGCACTTGTGAGCATACTCGGCGCAAAACGGCACATCGTGGCTGACCATCAGAATGGTCACTCCCTGGGCAACCAACCTGCGGAGGATCAGGGCAAAAGTCACCTTGAACTCCGCGTCAAAGCCCTTGGTAGGTTCGTCCAGCAGCAGAATGTCGGGTGCGGTCAGCAGTACCTTCGCCAAAGCGGTGCGCTGCTGCTCACCACCGGAAATATCGTAGGGATGCCGATCCAGGAACTCCCGCAGACCGCAAAGCTCTGTGATCCGGGCAACCTCTGCATCCTGCTTTTCCTTAGGGATCTTCTCGCCCCGGAACACCTCGTACAGATCCTCCCGGACGGTGCGTTTTACAAATAGGGTTTGGGGATTCTGGGGCAGGTGTCCAAGCTTGCCTTGTAAACGAACATCGCCACGATAGGCAGATCGAAGACCAGAGATCACCCTCAGTGTGGTAGATTTGCCCGCACCGTTGCCGCCCAAAATAGCATAAAACTCACCCTTGTGAAGCTTCAAAGAAAAGCCTTTCACAACATCCGGGCTATCCTTTTCGTAGCGGAACCACAAATCATCACATTCCAGCGTTACATCCTCTGGGTACACCGGAGGATCTTTTTCTGCAAAGGGCAAGGGCGCTTGTTCTTCTACCCGCTGAG
>JAZNGJ010000054.1:0-33121 GCA_045576415.1 Faecousia sp.
GCGGCGGTTTATGCCGGCAATAATCTGCGGGCGGCAGCTTTCGGTATGGCGGTATACTGCAGCCACGGACGGGAACGCACCCATATTGAGGGCTTGGAAAATACTATGAAACTGCTTCTTGCGTATGTTTTGGATATCTAAACCATTTCAGGGGGAAAGCATGAAAACAGAGAAGAATTTTGACTTTCGTAAGGACCTGATCACAGTACATAAGGCGGGGATCCGTGATTTTGAAGTAAAAGTAAATGCGGATGACCTGACGCTTGAAGATGGTCTGCGTATTAATATCAGCGAAAATGCCAGCGAAGTGGTAGTCACTGCTGCCTTTGATTTTGTGGATTTTCTGTTTACATCCATGGATCTGTTTGCAACGGTCTGCCGCGGTGAGGTGCAGGGTGAGAATGTGGTGCGTGTTCGCACGCAGGCCGAATGCGGCGCAGATATGGGCGAATATGCCCAGTACCGTGGCTTCCGGATCGATATCGGTGATACGGTTGAAGTTTGCGGCTATGATGAACGGGGCTGCGCACAGGCGCTTTACCACCTGGAGGAGCTGATGGACTTCCGGAAAGCACCTTTCTTGAAAAGGGGAAGCATTTCCAGAAAGCCGGAATTTTCGCCTCAGATGGTCCATTCTGGCTACGGCTATGACGATTTTCCAGACGAATACCTAAACCGCATTGCCCATGAGGGCAGAGATGCTATTCTGGTGTATGTGGAGGGCATCAACCGGACGCAGGTGGGCTATCTGGACTTCAACGCCCTCATTGACCGGGCTGCCAAGTACGGTCTGGATGTGTATGCCTACAGCGTTATGATCAGCAAAATGCACCCCCAAGATCCCGGTGCCTATGAATTTTATGACGGACTTTACGGTGAATTGTTCCGGCAGTGCCCCGGCTTTAAGGGCGTGGTATTTGTGGGCGAGTCCATCGGCTTCCCTAGCCATGATGAGCGGGCGGAATTCAGTGTCTATGACAGCGAGGGCATCCCCCACGGAAAGCCCCTCACCGGCTACTGGCCCTGCCGGGATTACCCTGAGTGGGTGGATATCGTAAAAAAGGTCATTTTCCAGCATAAATCCGACGCGGATATCGTTTTCTGGAGCTACAACTGGGGCCGTCAGCCGGAGAAGGAGCGGATCGGGCTGATCAACAGCCTGCCGCTGGATATTTCCCTGCTGGTGACCTTCGATGTGGACGATTTTTACACCATCGGAGATGTAACGGAGCAGATCTCAGATTACAGCATCCGGATCCCCGGTCCCTGTGACTATTTTGTCAGCGAAGCAAAGGCGGCAAAGGCAAGGGGTATGCGGCTGTATACCATGGCCAATACCGGCGGTCTTACTTGGGACTTCGGCGTGATCCCCTATGAGCCCATGCCCTACCAGTGGGCGGATCGTATTGAGGGAATGCGGCGGATGAAGGATGAATACGGCCTTACGGGCATTATGGAATCCCACCACTACGGCTTCTATCCGTCCTTTATCAGCAAGTTCGTCAAGCACTGCTTCGCGGACAGATCCGTTTCTTATAAAGATCATCTGCGTCTGGTGCTGGCAACGGAATTTGGAGCGGAGAATGTAGAAAAAGTGGACGAAGCCATGGCGCTGTGGAGCGAGGCCATTCGCCACTTTACCCCTACGGATAACGATCTGTATGGCGCTGCCCGGGTGGGTCCGTCCTATCCGTTCAGCCTGCGGGTGGATATGTATCCGCCTTTTGATCCCGGCGCCGAGCGGCATTTCCATGCCTATTATGATGCCACCTTCCCTCATGAGGTCACCTTCGACAAGGGAAGTCCCGTGGGCATCAAGATCAAGTATGAGATCCCGGAGCTGGAGCGGATGGAAACGCTGCTGCGCCAAGGCATTGCTATTCTGGAGACCATTGAACAGCCCAACGAAGAACTGCTGAAGCTGATCAATCTGGGTAAGTATATTGCCAACTGCACCCGCACGGTCCGCAATGCCAAGCAGTGGTACCGCCTTGTCTGCAAGATGCGGGCTGCGGAAGAAAAAGAAGCATACATTGCCATTCTGGATCAGATGGAGGAATTGCTGGAAGCAGAGGCGGAGAATGCTCGGGCTACCATCCCGTTGGTGGAATTTGATTCCCGACTGGGCTGGGAGGCTACCGGCGGCTATATCTGCGATGCAAGACGGCTTCGCTGGAAGCTGCGGCAGGTAAGATACATCATCGACTGCGAAATTGCTACCTTGCGCAAGCAGGCTGCACACTAAAAATTACGGGCGCACCCTTGGGTGCGCCCGAAGTTTATTTTTTGGCAGATTTTGCGGTGTCGAGACTGGAACCAAAGACGAAGAACCGCTGGAACAGGTATTCCGTGACGAAATTTGTCAGCATGGACAGTACGAAAACCACATATTCGTTCCAGCCAATGGCCGTCAGCGCGTCGCCGCCCCAAGTGGACAGAGGGGTGAACACCAGATAATATCCGGCAACCTTCAGCATGGCGATGGGGATATTAGCGGCGGACTGGAATGTGATCTTGCGGTTCAGGGTAAAGTTCCACAGCACCGACAGCACAAGAGATGTCAGATAGCACACCCAGTAATTCCACTGCAGCAGCTCGTTCATCAGAGTAAAGACTACCGTCTGAATGATGCCTGCACTGATGGAGAACAGGGTGAATTTCAATGCCCGGAAGAATTCTTTTTTCTTTTCGCTCATAGTAAGCTCCCTTACAAATCTTTTTCGTGAAGGACAACACCGTTTGCCTGCAGAATTTGCTGCAGCTTCGCAACATCCAAGCCGCTGAAATCGTCCGTCATGGCGGCAGCGGTACCGGCTGCTTCGCCGGTGACGGCGCAGCAGGGAATGACCCGCATGATGTCCCACATGCTGTCGGTCACGGATGTGCACCTGCCTGCGGTGATGAGATTTTTAACTTCCTCGCAGTACAGGGTGGAGAAGGGGACTTCGTATACAGGGCCCCGCTTGCGCCAATCGGAGATCAGACCGACGGAGTCAGCGAAGAAAGTATGCTTTTCGGTATCGTGGAGGGTGTATTTACCGCAGATCCGGCGTGTCATGCGGATCTGGGGGATGGTGGCGATACTGGTGGGAATGAGGGAGGGATCTTTCTGCCTGCGCTTGCGGATGTCATTCATGGTGGAGGCGTGGGATGCCACGATCATCTCGGAAATTTCCCGGGTGTCCAAGCCTGTGTAGCGCATATTGTTCAGCATGGGAACCTGATTGTCCTCGGTTTTCTGGTCATCCGGAATATCGGAAAAGCCCAAAAGATTCAGATGATAACCGGACTGGTTCAGATAGTAATACCATGCGGCGAGAATGTTTCCCTGCCGGAAAGTTTCCGTTGGAGCGCCGGCAAAGTGGGCGATGTCGCAGTCGCCGGTGGCATCTACTACGCTCCCAACAGCAATAGCCTGCCTGCCGGACTTGCCCTCGATGATGACGGCGTCGATTTTGTCCGCATTTTTGCTGACGCCCACGGCGTAAGTGCCGTAGAGGATCTGTACGCCTTCTTTGATCAGCAGCTGCTCGGCAAGAATGGCAAACAGCTGGGGATTATATTGCACCTCCAACCGCTTATCCCGGTCAGTGCGCTTAGAAGGATCGGTGCTGTCCAGCCAGTTTTCGGGGTACCTGCCTTCGGCACCCATGGAGATGGACAGCCGGAAAAGCTCTTCAGCAATACCAAAAGAGACTTGCCGGCCCATTCCGTCACACAGGGGCAGGTAAATGGTCACGAGTCCGGCCGTTCCAAGACCGCCCAGTATGTACTGCTTATCCAGCAGGATCACCTGCTTGCCCTGCCGGGCAGCGGCGAGGGCAGCGGAAATGCCGGCAAAACCGCCGCCGCAGACCAAAACATCACATTTTGCGGCAACAGGGGTTACGAGGGTTTCTTTTACAGTCATAAGGTCACATCCTTTGCGTGCATTATAGCATAGATGGCAGGATCCTTGCAATAGAAAAAGCGGCTGCCGCTAATATTTCACTGCGGAAGGCTGTTAGCCTTGCATTTTTGGGGAGGACATGGTATAACAAATCCAGAAAAGAGGAGGTGCAGCTGTGAAAATATCAACAGAGATCGGATCTGCTGCGAAACGGATCGGGGAGCGAAAGACCATAGAATATGTTGCAAAGGCCGGTTTCGACGCATGGGATTTTTCCATGTTAGCCATGTGTAAGTATGACTGGGCAAGCCGCCGGGTTCTGGATACGGATCACCCTTTGGCAGGGCCCAACTATCTGGCATTTGCCAGAGAACTGAAGCAGATCGGTCTGGATAACGGCATTGTTTGCAATCAGTCCCATGCGCCGTTTCCGTCGACCTGTCCGCAGATCCGCAGTTATTGGAAACGGGCAATCGAATGCACCGCAGAAGCAGGCAGCGAGATCTGTGTTATCCATCCGCTGAACGATGGTTCCGTGGAAGAAAACAGGGAACTGTATCTGGAGCTGCTGCCTTTTGCCAAGGAACATGGGGTGAAGATCGCCGCGGAAAATATGTGGTGCTGGGATAAGGAAAAGGATCAGGCCCGCTTTGCTGCCTGCGCTACGCCGGAAAGCTTCAATGCCCATCTGGATGCGGTGAACGATCCCAGCTTTGTTGCGTGTTTGGATCTGGGGCATGCCGAAATGCGCGGCTGCAACACCTCCGCGGTGGAAATGGTGGAGGCGCTGGGGAGCCGGCTGCAGGCCCTGCACATCCACGACAATGATAAGTGGCACGATTCCCACCAAATTCCCTTTTCCATGGATATGGATTTCTACGCCATTGTGAAAGCGCTGCGGAAGATCGGCTACAGCGGTTATTTTACGCTGGAAGCAGACCGGTATCTGGAAAAATACACGGACGAGCAGATCCCACAGGGATTCCGAGCTTTGGCAGAAGCGGCAAGAAAGCTTGCGGATCTTTTTGAAAATCAGTGAAAAAGAGAGCACCTGCTCAGCAGGTGCTCTTATATTTTGCGCAGATGGATACAGTGGAAGTGTTTTTTTGGGGCAGATTCGGGGAGCAGCGCTCGCTTTTTTATTTTGCCTGCTCCTTTGCAAGCATACTTTCAACAGCTGCGATCCGCTGGCTCAGGGGTGGATGGCTGTATTCCAGCACAACGAACAGGGGAGAAGGGGCAAGATGGGCAAAATTCTCCCGGGCCAGCTTCTTCAATGCGGTGATCATTGCTTTGCCATAGCCTTCCTGCACTGCCTGCCGGTCTGCCCGGTACTCGGCAAAACGGCTGTAGGCGTGCATGACCATGCCGGTCAGCGGCTGGGTCAGCCCCAGACCGATGCCCAGCAGGATGTAGCCAAAGCCATAGTTTAATCCGGAAAAACCAAAGGCGTTGTGAACCTGAGGATAACGAACGGCCAGCCATACCACCACTGCCATCAGCAGAAGGTTTCCGAAATTCATGATCTGCTGCTTTAAGACATCCTTATGCAGTCCGTGACCCAGCTCGTGGGCGAAAACCGCGCAGATCTCTTCCGTTGTCATAGCGCCCAGAAGATTGTCATACAGCACGATGGTCTTCATTTTGCCGAAGCCGGTGAAGTAGGCATTGAGCTTGGTGGTGCGGCGGGAGGCATCCATGACTTCGATTGCCTTGACCTGATAGCCGTGCTTGGTCAGCAACGCCATGAGATTTTCCTTGAGTTCGCCGTCTTCCAGGGGTGTGAACTTATTGCCAAGACGGCTGAAAACGGGGTACAGGAAAGAGATCAGCAGTGTGATGCAGAAAACCGCACCGGCAAACAGCAGAATCATCCAGTCGCCCAGCGCACTGTGAAATACACTCAGCAGCCATGTCAGCAGCAGAGAGAGCAGCAATTCCAGGATCAGGGAGCGGAGCTGATCCGTTGCAAAGGTTTTCAGAGTGGAGCGGTTGAAGCCGTACTTTTGCTCAATGATCATGGTGTCCACATAGTTGATCACGGCGCTGACGATGCTGCTTACCACACTTTCCAAAAGGATGACTGCCAGCAGCTGCCAGAAAAAGCCTGCAGGGAAGATCGCAGCGAAAGCGGCATAGGCGTTGAGCCAAAGCAGTGCAAAGCTCACGATGCCGGAAACAATGGTGGAAACTATGCCCAGACGGCATTTTTCCGCGCTGTATCGCTTCCATTGGGTGTAAGTATCGGCATCGTACACATCGGAAACATTTTCCGGCGTGGGGTTACCTGCAGACCGGTACTGAACAATGTTCAGCACCAATCGGTAGAGAACACCCAGGAGCAAAAGCACAAAGATCGGGATCCGATAGCCCATAAAAAAGAGCCTCCTTTAAAATGGTATATTGTTCCTTTTATTCTAGCGCGAAAACCGCAAAAAAGCAACCTGCCTTTCGGATCCTGTGTTCTTCCTACAAAACAACAAGCCAGCCCTTGCGGCCTGGCTTGCTTGGCAGTATGAACGCGATAAATATTTATGATTAAAATTGCAAAGCACAAAAACCCAAAACGCACGGGATCCTTAATAATATAAGGCACGAATTACCTGCTCGCATTGTTGTGCGTCCATTCCGGGCCGGATATCCGGGTGGTACAGCAGCTGCAGAATCAGTTCATCCATAGGAGTCAGGCATTGAGGCTGCGAAAATCCCTGATAAATAATGCTGTCAGGCCGGAGGGCTGTGTCCTGTATAGGCCCCAATCCGTTGTATATCTCCTCCAAAATAACCGAATTTCGAAGGTGCTGATCCAAATCCGTACGATAGCAGATGATGGCTTCGTAGATCTCGTCATATAAATACCAGAATGTTACAGCGCCGTCCATTCCGTAAAAGTTTTCACCCATCAAGTTGATCATGTCAGACTGGGAGCAGAAATGGATCCGAAGATTGGTGTCTTCGGGTACTTGTGCCTCAGAGATGCCGGGGAAACCTTCTACGGTGTTCAGCCAGTCCGCAAAAGAGGAAAGCGTAGCAAGATCCTCGTCCGTATATTCACCATGCAGTGTATAATAAATGGGTTCAGCCCATTTCTGTACATAACTGGGATTTCCGCTGTTAATGATCTCGCTATCCAGACAAACCTCGTTAAAGTAGAGGATCACATCCTCTACACAGACACCCGGGATGTACAGCGCAGAATGCTCCGGCTCTGTGACAGGCACTGTCGTGGAAACCTCGGTTTGGGGGATCGTTGTTTCGGGTGGAGTGGTATCATTCTCACTGGAAAGAGTGGGCTGTTTGGGAACGGTGGGCTCAGATGGAAGTTCAGTGCCGTCGCAGCCGGCAAGCATGCCAAGAACCGTCACCATGCACAGCAGCATATAGAGAATTCTGTTTGCGTTTTTCATCGTAATTTCACTTCATTTCTTGAGATTGAATATAGTTTATTATATACATATATATCCTGTCAAGTATTGAGGTGGAAAACTGCGAAAGAGGAACAGGGGGGACCGGATTCGCTTTTCTGCGGAAAAGCCACGGGGGGAGGGACATGGCACCCACATGGCGCAACCGCCGCTCAAATCTGCCCTCCCAATGCCCATACGCAGAAAAAGACCAATCCGAAAGGATTGGTCTTTTCCTGGTGGGGGAGGACGGATTCGTTTACATTTCTGCCCGAAGGGCAGAAATAGCGGTTTCGCTCCGTCAAGCCGTCGCGAGCAACAGTCCACCGGACTGTTGCATTTGATTGTTCGAATCCTTACCTCCTCTGCACATAACAAAACAGCTAACACCATAAGGTGTTAGCTATTTTGTGGCACGTGTGGTCTAAATGAATGTAGGAAAACTGAAAACGCAAAATATCTTGCCAAATAGTTTCTGATATGCAGATAAAATACAGTGTATTTCAAAGTTTTAAAGACAAAAACGTGTGTGGTCTAAATGGATGCATTATGAGAGCATCAAAACGGCATTGAATTTATGTTATGGTGCGATACGAATGTCATTAAAACAGACGACTTTGTAAATATTTAAAGGAATTTCTCGCTGAAGAAAGACAAAAAGGCGTTGGCGTTGAATAGAATGTTATCAAAGACCTCAGTAAAATTGCTGCTGGACAGACCAAATTCCTGTTTAATCTTCTCGTATCCTTTCCCTTTTCTATGACCCGTTCCTGTGGAGCGCAGTTCTTGAAGGTTTCTAAGAAATTTAATGTGTGGTTCAAATTGAGATATTCCTTGTTCTGACAACCATCTTTCAAGTTTGGATATACCACCCTTTAAATCGTCCGAATTCTTTAACTGCTTTACAATTTCTTTCTCATTTAGTGAATCAATTATCGTCTTAACAAGAGATAGTACCTGGTGATCGAACTCTTCTTGGCTTTCCGTAATTGGTATTCGCAGAAGCTTAATATTATATTCGTCACTATCAGCGAGGGGTAAGAATAAATCCCACGAAAAGCTTTGACACCATTTCTTTTGGAAATTCTTAAATCCTGCATTAAACTTCAAATCCGACATATTGGACTCGGCCGATATACACAAAAAGTCTCTTTGAAAAGCTACAGAACTCAATTTCTCGGATGTTGCAACATTATACTGAAGCCAATGGTTCTGCTCTTGCTCCGGTAGATCCCTGCCTAAGTCTCCTAGATAAGCAGAGACATAATCTTTATGATGATTATCAATTGCCATCCCCCATAGTGACTGACACCGTAAATATCCATCTTCAACACTATATCTATCTGGATGGGACAAATATCTTTGCAGTACTTCCTTTTTGAAGAAAACTGGAGTCAAGTAATGCGGTGCCCCTGGGTTAGCTCCGAAGTAATTAGAAAGCCTATCCGGATCGGATGTAAAGGTTCGTGGTTCACCATATTCGTCGATACCGATAATGAAATCGTTGTACTCACGGTCCTTCTCGTAGGGCCAATATCCGCATTCTTCAACTGGCTTAGGGAAAATAACTTTTTTTCCCATTAATACACTATAGACAGAAGGATCTCCTATCTCGTGTTCGCTACCCCAAATCTCATAGAAAAGGTTACCTTTTTTATATTGTTCCGAGAATTCCGACAGACCATTATGCGACAAGCTCCCTGGTATATTTGTCCGAATATCGAAGAAAAGTATCAATGCCATCTGTCTTGCAGATGCATACTTCATAAGAAATTGCAATTTAATGAATGCGCGTGTTTGATTTTCAATCTTCGCAACCTCTATGCATTCTCCATTGTCTAAAATCGCATAGTATGTATCCGACAAAGAATCATGATACAGATTGTTGAGCAATCGAAACTCTTCTACAAGCTCCACATAGTCTGGCTTAATTCCATAGAAATCTCTGTAATGAACAATGTTTTCGCAAGGATTAAAATCTGGCTGCAACCTCTGGTATGAAGAGCCCAAGCCATCTGAGACAAAGCAAGGGGCTTGTGTTCCAACGCTACTATCCCATCCGACATCTCTAAATACGTCATCCACCTGGTCCAAAGGAATGAGTGCAGCCCAAAAGCCTGCATCAGCTTTATTTAATTCCCGATGCCCAGATACTTGCACCCATATTTCCCTGCCATACGTATTCTCCAGATATACACGGTTACTGACTTGATGATAAAGATTTTGTATACTCTTCATTTTCGTATGCCTCCGCTTTTATGCTCTAGCTTAAGGATAAAAGTATAGATGCCATTATCCCATGTTCAATATCAATCATAATTGGGTTGTTGAAGAATTCTCCAAAGGGGCAATGCTTCACCTTTATATGACTCAGGAACCACAAAACCCAGCATCCCAGGTGCGATATCTGGGGTAAGTCGCTCTACTTTTCCATTTGGTGCAGTTAATTGACCGTACTGCCGGGAAATAATGGTGCTGAGCGAATCTACAAAATTGAAATCTTGTTCTCCATCGCACTCGTCTGGGCTGTAAGAAAACTCAACGTAGTCGATTTCTTTGGAATGTTTATCTGTGTAGTACAATCTGCTGCTTTCGTTCCAATTTCCAAAAAGCATCAGCGCCATTGCGATCCGCTGTTCATTTTCTAAGGTAATAAGGGAATTATTGCACCGCATTTCAACTGCGCCAATTATAAACTCAGCTTGTCTATCCTCACTAACACTATGAGGTTTTCCCTTATCAGAATAAAACCTCAGCGACAGCGGAGGCGTTGTTCCGATAAAAGCATCTCCCAGGAGTCCCATTTGATTTCGTTTCATTGCAGTTGAAAAATCCAAGGTGGATGTATCACCATCACAACGGAAATCGTCCGCAGAAACAAGAGTCCACATGCTCCACACAGACCAGTATATGGCAAAAAACAAATCTCCATCTACCATCTTAGCATAGCTAATTAAACGATTCAAATAGTCGATTTTCATGGAGTATTCTGCAAGTGGTGTCTTTTGATGATAGTTTTTTACTTCCACCAATAACTGCCTGCCATCTTCCAGGACAAGCCTATAATCGGGCAAAAGGATACTCTTATTCCGTGCAAATACATCCCCACTATCTTCTTTCTTAATCAAAAGACATCTGCCAAGCGATGCCGCTACATACGAGAACATAGCTTCAGTCCGGCGTCCATAGATCATTGATGGAGTATTGGTATCTGATAATGATTTACTAACAAGCTGTACAAAAGCTGTATTGTCGTTGATATTTCCTATTTCATATTTTCTGCTTCTTCCAACCGCATCGAACAAATCTAATACATCAAAGCGGACCGGATCACGTTCTAATCGTTGGATATTGTCTGAGCAAATTTTCATAATTGACTCTCACATTCCCGCTCGTTTGTTTGAAGATATTATCTCATACCGTTCGAAAAAATACAATACTGCAAGGATAAATTTGTGTTTGGAAAAAGTCTCCCTGTAGCATTAATTAGGAATATTGTCATAAAACAATACTCCTCATTTTCCTTAATGCGCGGGCGTAGATTTGATTTATCCGTCTACGGCTCAGCCCGACGCCTTGTGAAATTTCGGCGTGTGTTTCGCCGAAATATATGTGTCGAACGAAAATTTTCTGCTCTCTTTCAGAAAGAGTAGAACGCTAATTTGCAAAAAATGAATAATAATGTGGATATCCATACTGTATTGAGTTCTCAATTTGGCTATAATCATTGACGGCTTATGAGCCAGAATGAATTATGAGAGGTCATATTATGCAACAAAAGAACACCGATATCCAAATGAAGGACCGGCTGCTTCAGCGGAAGCTCAATGGTGAAAGTGTAGCATCAATCGCAGTGGATACAGGCATTCCGAGAAGTACATTATATTCCTGGATTGCGGCGGCTCGGGATGCAAGGGAGGAAGAGTCTCGGAAGAAGGGGGAGATAATAGCGGCAGACCCACGAACCTATTTCAAGCAAAAGGAACATATTGAAAAGTTGGAGGGGATGCTCGAAGTTCTCAAAGCGGTATTTGATGTGACAGAAATGCCCTTAGACAAGCGGCTTAAGGTACTTGAGGAATTCTATCACCAGGGCAAATATAGCGTGCGTCTTATGTGTGAAGCACTGGAGGTTCCGCGGGGAACATTCTATAACTACATAAACCGAGGATTGAAGGGCAATACACAAGCCGCAAAACGACGCGAGGTGATGAAAGCCAAAATCCGGGACACCTATTATGACAGTAACCAGATATATGGAGCTGCGAAGATTCATGCAATCCTGAAAGATCAAGGTGAACGGGTCACAGTAGAGTATGTTCGGGAGTTGATGCGCGAAATGGATTTGCAGAGTATTCGTATTGGTTCCAAGAAGCGTCATTATGATGAGACCCGAAAATGCCAGAACATAGTGAAGAGAAATTTCACCGCAGAACATCCAAATCAGATATGGGTGAGTGATGTAACTTACTATCGCTTTGATGAGATGCAATACTTTATTTGTGTTATCATGGATCTCTACGCCAGGCGGGTGATTGCCTACAAGATTGGATACAGCAACAATACACATCTGGTTAAAGAAACTTTTAGAATGGCATATGAATCACGGAAACCGGAGCCGGGTCTGATCTTCCATACGGATCAAGGAGGCAACTACCGGTCGAGAGCTTTCGGCGATTATCTGAAGACTCGAGAGGTTACTCAATCTTTCTCCAAACCTGGCGTTCCTTATGATAACTCCGTAATGGAGACTTTCTTCGCTTCGATGAAACGAGAAGAATTGTATAGATACAAATACCGCTCTGAACGGGAATTCAGAGCGGCGGTAGATAGATATATTGATTTCTATAATACACAGAGACCCCATAAGACGATACATTACAAAACACCCCAAGCAAAAGAAGAAGCTTATGCGAAAACACATAAAACAGAAGCTAGTAATGGTGCAGAATAATCGAAAAATGCAAGGCGCTTATGTAATTAGGGTGAAGTCTGGACAAATTTCAAAGTAAAGTGAAAATATGCTAGGGCGGCAATAACTTTACACAATCTGCTTCTTAGACAAGGGTGTTCGAATCGCACATTTTTCTGAGTTTCTGCACGGGTTTTCCGGAGTTTGAAAATCGGTGTCCAACTGAATAAGAAAAGTGCGGCTTGAAAAAGCCGCCATTTGCAATGCAAAAACAAAAACAACCATAGTCGTCCAACACCTGGGTGTTCGAATTACTATGGTTGTTTCAGTTGGTGGGGGAGGACGGATTCGAACCATCGAAGCGATACGCAGCAGATTTACAGTCTGTCCCCTTTGGCCACTCGGGAACTCCCCCATATTCTATTATCTGTCTTATGAGCCTGTCTGGAGCCGGTAGACGGACTCGTTCAATCAAGGTGCGGCTCGCAAAATGCTCGCCGGCAACGCTCATCCGCGTTGCATTTAATTGTTCGAGTCAGCTTGAGCGTAAGCTCTGGTGGAGCCGGTAGACGGACTCGAACCCCCGACCTGCTGATTACAAATCAGCTGCTCTACCAACTGAGCTATACCGGCGGCTCAAACAGAACACGCTTATTATAGCGATGTAAGATGCGTTTGTCAAGTGTTTTTTTGCCTTTTTCAAAGAAAAAGCGCAGGGCAAAAATGCCCTGCGCTTGGCGCTTAGAATTCGATATCCAGCTTGGCAACAACGGCTGCGCACCGGGGGCAAAGACCCTCGGCATTGGCCTGCTCAGAGTGCATCCAGCAGCGGGGGCACTTGATCCCCTTGGCTTCGGACACACCGACGGTCAGCTCGGGGAAGTTGACACCGGCGCCCACCTCTGCGCCTTCGGGAGCAGTCTCCCAAGCGCAAGTGGATACGATGCAGATCTCAGCAAGGTTCAATCCTTCGCAGGCGGCCTTCAGCTCGTCGGCGCCGCTGAGGCTTACATGGGCTTCCAGAGCTTTGCCAATGCGCTTATCGGCCCGGGCCTTTTCCAGCACGCCGTTGACATCCTGGCGCAGCTTCATGACGGTTGCCCACTTTTCCATGGCGGCATCATCCAGCGAGTAAGCCGCAAAGCTTTCGGGCATCTGGTTCAGCAGGATATTCCGGGCGTCATCGCTTGCCAGATGGGGCATTGCCTGCCAGATCTCATCGCAGGTGAAGGCGAGGATGGGGGCGAACAGCTTTGCCATGGCATCGACGATGAGGAACAGGGCGGTCTGGGCGGAGCGGCGGCGGTTGCCTGCTGCTTCTTCGCAGTACAGACGGTCCTTGAGGATATCCAGATAGAAGCTGCTGAGCTCCACAACGCAGAAATCGTTGATGGCGTGGGTGATGGTGTGGAACTCGTAGCCGTTATAAGCCTTGCGGACAAAGGCTACCAGCTCATTCAGCTTGGTCAGCGCCCACTTGTCCAGCTCTTCCATGTTCTCGGCAGCCACCATATCGGTATTGGGATCAAAGTCAGCCAGATTGCCCAAACAGTAACGGGCGGTATTGCGGAACTTCAGATAGTTCTGAGCAATCTGCTTGAAGATCTCTTTGGAGCAACGGACATCGGCGTGGTAGTCGGAAGAGGCTGCCCACAGGCGGACGATATCAGCACCAAAGTCCTTGATCAGGTCAGCGGGGTCAACGCCGTTGCCGAGGGATTTGTGCATGGCGCGGCCCTGACCGTCCACGACCCAGCCGTGGGTCAGAACCTGACGGAAGGGAGCACCCTTGTCCAGTGCGCCGACGGAAGTCAGAAGGCTGGACTGGAACCAGCCGCGGTACTGGTCAGCGCCTTCCAGATACACATCCGCAGGCCACAGCTCGGGGGTGCGGTGCATGAGAGAAGCATAGTGGGTGGAACCGGAGTCAAACCAGCAGTCCAGCGTGTCGGTTTCCTTGTCGAATTCCTTGCCGCCGCAGTGGGGGCAGGTGAAGTCATCGGGGATCAGTTCCATGGCATCCTTCTGGAACCAGATGTTGGAACCGTGCTCGTCAAACAGAGCGCTGATCTTTGCGATGGAATCGGGATTGGATACGGGCTTGCCGCAGTCCTTGCAGTAGAACACGGGAATGGGCAGACCCCAGCGGCGCTGACGGGAAATACACCAGTCGGCACGCTCGCGGATCATGGATACCATCCGGTCACCGCCCCATGCGGGGAACCACTGGACATTCTCGATAGCCTCGATGGCCTGATCCTTAAAGGATTCCACGGAGCAGAACCACTGAGGAGTGGCCCGGAAGATAACAGGCTTCTTGCAGCGGTCATGATGGGGATAGGAGTGAATGATCTCTTCGGAGGCGAACAGCATGCCGCTTTCCGCCATATCGGCCTTGATGACGGGATTAGACTCCTCCGTCTTCATGCCGGCATACTTGCCTGCATAGTCCGTGTGGCGGCCGTAATCGTCCACGGGAACCACCAGCTCCATGCCGTAGCGCATGCAGGTCTGATAGTCGTCCGCGCCGAAGCCGGGAGCGGTGTGGACACAGCCGGTACCGGAGTCCATGGTGACATATTCGGCGTTGACCAGACGGGAAGTCTTGTCAAGGAAGGGATGCTGTGCCAGCATGTTTTCGAAGAACTGGCCGGGGAAGCTTGCGATGACTTCGTAGTTTTCGAAACCGCCCATTTTCATGGTCTTTTCCATCAGGGCCTCGGCCATGATGTAGGTCTCGCCGTTTTCGGCCTTGACCAGCACGTAGCTGTCCCGGGGATGCAGGCAGATACCCATATTGCCGGGCAGCGTCCAGATGGTGGTGGTCCAGATGACGAAGAACATCTTGCTCTTGTCGAAGCCCTCCAGTTTGCCCAGATCATCCTTTATGGGGAACTTGACATAGACGGAGGTACAGGGATCGTCCTTGTACTCGATGTCGGCTTCGGCAACGGCAGTTGCGCAGAAGGGACACCAGGTAACGGGCTTTAAGCCCTTGTAGATATAACCCTTGTCGAACATCCGGCCAAAGACCTTGACCTCCTGTGCTTCAAAGTGACGATCCATGGTGCGGTAGGGGTGTTCCCAGTCGCCCACGACACCCAGCCGCTTAAAGCCGCCCATCTGCTTCTGGATGAAGTCCTCGGCAAAATCCTCGCAGGCTTTGCGGAATTCGGGTACGGACATGTCCTTATTCAGCTTCTTCTTGGAGTTTTCGATGGCGCGCTCGATGGGCAGGCCGTGGTTATCCCAGCCGGGGACATAAGGGGTGTAGTAACCCATCATGGCATGGCTGCGGACGATGAAGTCCTTCAGGGTCTTGTTCAGAGCGTGGCCCATGTGGATATAGCCATTGGAGAAGGGAGGGCCGTCGTGCAGGATGAAAGGGGGCAGATCCTTGTTCTTTTCCAGCATGGCGTTGTAAAGATCCTGCTCTTGCCAGTGTGCCAGCATACCGGGCTCCCGGGCAGGCAGGCCGGCCTTCATGGGAAAGTCGGTCTTGGGGGTGATGATGGTGTTTTTGTATTCCATTGGAATATGACCTCCGTTGTATTTTGGTTATTCAAGAGATGACCCAATAAAAAAGCCTTTGTCCCTAAAATAAGAGACAAAGGCCAAACATACCTCTGCGGTACCACTCTTGTTCTGCCTTGCGGCAGCACTCGAAAGCGCTGTATCGGGCGCGCCCGTCCCAGCCTAGACCTTGCGGTGTTCGGTGGGCAGCTCGGAGGTGATATGGCGGGATGCTTCAACGCTGCCTCTCAGCAAATGGCAGCTCTCTGAAGATGAAGGGGATCGGCCACGTGTCCTCGTCTTTGCTTTGGAATATAAAGCGGCTTAGCGGTGGGTGGGATCGTAATTGGGGCCAAACTGCAGATTGGTGAATTTGCTGGTGGTGGTTGCCTCCGTAGGATGCTTGGGCTCGGGCTTGGGAGCGATATCCTCCGTGGTGCCCACCAGCGCTTCCAGATTGGAGGCAATCTCATCGGCTACATCGGCAGTGTTATCTACCGGTGCGGCGGTATCCGGTGCGCTGTCGTAGTCAAACATAGGGGAGACAGGCTTGGCGGCAACAGGCCGGTTGGCATTCTTGATGCGCTCCAGTGCCTGCAGGCAGGAACGGATCTGCTCAGAAAGCTCGTCGATCTTCGCAGCGGCTGCCTGACGGGCTTCTTCCACCCGGGCCTCTTCTTCTGCGATGAGGGCGTTGGCGTTCTTGGTATTCTCGGCAGCGGCAACATTGGCATCGCTGAGCATCTGGGTGCACTTGACTTCCGCTTCCTTGACCATCATGTCGCAGGTCTTCTGGGCGTTGACGATGGCATCCTTCATGGAAGCTTCGTTCTGGCGGTATTCCTCCAGCTTGCCGACCAAAACCCGCATTTTGCTCTTCAAAAGCGCGTTTTCCTTGTACAGCGTGATATAATCCTCGGTCAGAGGCTCCAGGAATTCATCCACAGCCTGCATATCGTAGCCGCCGAAGGTGGCCCGGCTGAAGGAAACCTGTTCAATTTGCTGCGGTGTAAACATATGCTATCCCTCTCCTCGAAATGCTCAGATATAGCTTTCGACTTCTGTCTGCAGATTTTCCAGATCGCCCACCACATCCATGTTATGGGGGCAGAACAGGTATGTAGACTGGGCAACCTTCTTGACCTTGCCGTCCAGTGCGTATGCGCAGCCGGACAGGAAGTCAACGACCCGGCGGGCCATAGCCTTGTCTACATTCTCCATGTTGACGATGACGGCCTTCTTGTTGCGCAGGTCATCGGCAGCCTTGGAGGTATCGTTAAAATTGGCGGGGTGGAACAGGACGACCTCCTGCTTGTTGCCCATGCTGACCACGGAGCCGGAGAAACCGGACTTTGCGGCGGGAGCAGCAGCGGGGGCGGTGCTGGCGGTATCCTCTTCGGCGGAGAAATTGAAAGCAGGAGCGCGGCGGCGTGCGGGACGGGTCTCGACCTCTTCCTCTTCCTCGTAGCCTTCTACTTCTTCCTCGTCGTCGTATTCATCGTAATCGTCGTCTGCGTAAGGCTGTGCAAACTTTTTAACATTATCCCAAAAACTCATTTCTATTTCCTCCTGTATGCTCACATCTTTATGGATGGGATTTGTGATAGTTCCGCGGACCGAAAATGGCGGTGCCCACACGGATCATGGTACTGCCGCACTGGATCGCGTCCGCAAAATCATCGGACATTCCCATAGACAGAATGTCCATGCATACATTATCGCCTTTTTTTGCCGTTATGTCAACAGAAAGGTTGCACATTTCTTGAAAAAATTTGCGATTATCCCCCGGATTTTGGCTGATTGGGGGGATCGCCATCAGGCCCTTGACCCGCACATTGGGCATTTCCGGCAATATGTTCAAAACTTCCCAGATATCTTCCTTGCGGAAGCCGCCCTTGCTTTCTTCCTCGCCGATATTGATCTCCAGCAGAATATCCTGGCAGATTCCCTGCCGGACAGCCTCTGCCTGAATGGACTGAAGCAGCTTCATCCGGTCAACGCTCTGGATCAGATCGACTTTTCCCACCACTTGCTTTACCTTGTTGGTCTGCAGCTGGCCGATGAAATGAATGGGAGCGCCCTCGTAGGCATTTTCGGACAGCTTCTGGGTCAGCTCCTGCACCCGGTTCTCGCCGCACAGGTCAACGCCGGCACGGATGGCTTCCCGTACGGCATCGCTGTCGTTCATTTTGGTGGCGGCACAGAGCTTGATCGCAGCCGGATCCCGGCCTGCGGCCAGTGCGGCTTCTGCGATTTTTGCTTTAATGGCAGCTACATTTTCGGAAATAGACATGATGGTGATTCCTTTCTATTTTGGCTAATTCTGTAAATGATCGTTTACGGTAGCACCAGGGCTCCCCTTGTCAGGGGAGCTGTCACGCGAACAGCGTGACTGAGGGGTAGTTTCTCTCCCCCAGTCATGCCGGACGGCATGACAGCCCCCTCGTCAGAGGGGGCCTTGAAAGTTACTCCTCTTAGTAAGCTAAACGATCATTTATCAAAATAGACGCACAAAGGCGACGGTTTTGCTCCGTCGCCCTGTGTCATACTATGGGTTTTGGGGTGCGGCTTTCAGAGTCTTCATGGGTGCCAGCGTGGAGATGGCATGCTTGTAGATCATCTGCTGCTTGCCGTCGGATACCAGAACCACAACGAAGTTGTCGTAGCCGGTGATCACGCCCCGGAGCTGAAAGCCGTTCATCAGAAAGAGTGTCACGGGTACCTTATCCCGGCGGACTTCCTTGAGAATGGCTTCCTGTAAATTGATGGTTTCTGACATATGTATACCTTCTTTCTTGTTTTGTACACATATATCTTAGCATTATTCAGTTGTCGGTTTCGTGCAGAACCTGTCGTGCTTTTGCAAGAATTTCTTCCGCACTTTCGCCTGCGGATCGGGTCAGCCAGTGCATCTGGGGATTCCGGCGGAACCATGTCAGCTGCCGTTTGGCATAGCGCCGGGAGGACTGCTGCACCTGGGCGGCAGCTTCCGCAACAGAGCATTTTCCGTCCAGTGCGTCCACAAATTCCTTGTAGCCGATGGCCTGCATGGCGGTGCATTTTGCCGGGATGCCGGAAGAAAGCAGATCACGGATCTCCTGCACAAGTCCCATTTCCAGCATGATCTCCACACGAAGATCGATTCTCCGGTAAAGCTCATTTCGCTCTGCGAAGTCCAGACCCAGCCAAAGGGGGGTGAATCTTGGGGGAATGGCTTGGGTTTTCCGGTTGTGCTCCGTGATGGTCTCGCCGGTTTCATAGTAAACTTCCAAAGCCCGGATCAAGCGCTTGCGGTCATGGATCCGCTCTGCAGCCTCAGGATCGATGCTCTGAAGCAGCGCGCGCATTGCCTCCATGCCCTGCGCATCCGCCTGTGCTTCCAGCTTTTCCCGCATTCCGGTGGAGGGGAAGGGGGCAAAGGTGTTGCCCTTAATAAGGCTGTCCATGTACAGTCCGGTGCCGCCGGCGATGATGGCAGTCTTGCCCCGGGTGATGATATCCTCTACGATGGGCGTTGCCATTTCGCAGTAACGGCTGACGGAGAAATCCTCCCACGGCTCGGCAATATCCAGCATGTGGTGAGGAATTCCTTGCCGTTCTTCCTGCGTTGGCTTGGCGGTGCCGATGTCCATGCGGCGGTATACCTGCATGGAGTCGCAGGAGACTACCTCGCCGTTTGTTTCTTTTGCAAGCTCCACCGCAAGGGCAGTCTTGCCGGAGGCCGTCGGCCCGGCGATGCATATGATATTGGGCATAATGGCCTCCTTTTCGTGATCAAGCGCGCTTGAATTGCTTTTCCAGCTGCTTTTTGCTTAAGGTCACACAGATGGGTCTGCCGTGGGGGCAGTATTTTAAGTCCTCATTGGACATGACTTGTTTCACAAGTGCCAGAAGCTCCTTTTCGTCGTTATCCCAGCCGGCCTTGATGGCAGCCTTGCAGGCAACGGTGTGCAGCAGCTCGTCCCGAACGGTATCTGCCGATTCCCGGCGGCCCTTCAAAAGGTCTGCTGCCAGTGCTTCCACGGCTTCGCTGGCGGCATCGGGGGAAAGATCCATGGGGATCTGCCGCAGCAATACGGTATTGTCACCGAATTCGTCAATCTCGAAACCCAGTTCCGCCAGAAGCGCAGTGTTGGCAAGCAGCTGAGAAGCGGCTTCGGCGCTTAGCCGGACGGGAACGGGGGAAAGAAGCATCTGGGAGCTGATGGCTTCCTGATTGGCCTTCAGCTTTTCAAAGAGGATCCGCTCGTGGGCGGCGTGCTTGTCGATCAGAAAAGCCTCTTCGCCCTGCTCGACGATGATATAGCTGTTGTACAGTTCGCCAACCATGCGCCACGGGATTTCAGCGGGCATGGTGATCGCTTCCTGCACCGGTTCTTCTTCCGGGACGGGGACGGATGCTTTTGGCATCGGCGGTATCACTGGCGTGACTGCAGGGGTGATGACAGTCTCCCGCAGATCCAGCTGCTGCTGTACAGCTGTGACGGTTGCCGCGGCGGCTTCCTTTCGGGGCTGGGGCGCGTCCTTGATGGCGGAGGAGAAGGTTTTATATTCCTCGGTGGTCATGGTGCGGAAGAAAGGCTCTTTCTTTGCCGGGGGCGCTGCGGGAGTGGGGATGATCGGCTTTGGCGGCTGTACCGGGGGCGGTGCAGGCTTGAATTGCACCTGCGGACGGTCGGTCTGCTTGTTAAGTGCTGCAAGAACACCGTAGTGGACGCAGTCGAATACCGCTTTTTCAGACAGGAATTTTACTTCCGTCTTGGCGGGGTGGACATTGACATCCACGGCGTTGGCAGGTAGCCGCAGGTGCAGTACGCAGGCCGGGAATTTGCCCACCATGATCTGGTTGCGGTAGGCTTCTTCCAGTGCGGCGACGAGCAGCTTGGACTTGACGGGGCGGTCGTTGACAAAGAAGGTCTGCAAAGCCCGGCTGGGCCGTGCGTCGGTGGGCTTGGAAACAAAGCCCGTCAGGCTATAGGTCTCCCAACGGCTGTTAACTTCCGTCATTTGCTTCATTTCCCGACCGTAGACGCAGTAGACGGCCTCCTGCAGCGAACCGCTGCCGGGGGTAGAGAGGATCTGCTTGCCGTCTCGCAGGAAGGTGATGGCCACTTCCGGATGGGCAAGAGCCTGCATCTGCACCGCGGCAGCCACCCGGCCGCCTTCTACGGTGTCGGATTTCATGAACTTCATCCGGGCTGGGGTGTTAAAGAACAGATCCCGGATAATAATGGTAGTGCCGTCGGGGCAGCCGGCTTCGGATTCCTCGGTGATCACGCCTGCTTCCAGATGCAGGCTTGTGCCGATGATGGCTCCCGGGGTCTTGGTCAGCAGGTCAATGCGGCTGACGGAAGCGATGGCGGCCAGTGCTTCGCCGCGGAAGCCCATGGTGGCGATGGCGGCTAAGTCCTCGGCGGTGCGCAGCTTGGAGGTGGCATGCCGCAGGAATGCGGTCTTGGCATCTTCAGAGGCCATGCCGCAGCCGTTGTCGGTGACACGCAGGAAGGTCATGCCGCCGTCCCGGATCTCAATTGTAATTTTGGATGCGCCGGCATCCACGGCGTTCTCCAGCAGCTCCTTGACCACGCTGGCAGGGCGCTCTACCACCTCGCCGGCCGCGATCAGGTTGGCAACATGCTGGGAAAGCTGAATAATTTTGGGCAATGAACTCACCTCACAGAAAAAATGCCGATGGCATTGAATATCATATGCATCAGAATGGGGGCGAAAATAGAGTCGGTACCGGTGTACAGCCAGCACAGCGCCAGTGCCGGGGGGATGTACTGCAGGAAGCAGATGGCAAGGTAGACCTTGTCCGGGATCCCCAAATAGCTGAGAATATGTACGAATGCAAAGAGCAGCACGGACACGATGCAGGCCATCACCGGATTTTTGGGATAGATGCTGCCAAAAACCACGCCCCGGTGCAGGATCTCTTCCGCAGGGGGGACAAGGAGCACCGTACCAATGGCGACCGGAAGATACTGTTCCTTCGCCATTTGGGTAATGTTGGCATCGTTGATATTTTGCAGCACCGGGCCGATGTCGGTATAAATGAAATACTGGGGGCAGTAGAAATAGATGAGGTCATTCATCACGGTCAGAACCAGCCTGCAGCCGATCAGTGCCAGCGCGGATTTCCAAAGAATCGGCCAAAGTCTGCCGCTCAAGCTCCGGAAGGATTCCAGCCAGTAGCGGCGGAAAATCAGGGCGACGGCTATAAAGTTGACCGCAAAGAGGACGAGGTTCAGCACCGTGGTGTTGGATTCCGGAAACAGGATCATCAGCGCGGCGCTGAGAAGGATCGGCAGCAGCGTTATCTCAAATATCAGATACAGCCAGCCGAGAAGCTGCTCTTTTCTGGTTATGGAGATGTAAAAGAAGTTACGATTGGACATAGATTATCCCAACATTTTCTTCAGTTTATAGAGCTCGTTCATAGCTTCAATGGGGGTCAGGGTCTCAACGGTCAGGGCGGAAAGGGCATCACAGACCTGCTGATTCTTGAGGTCCAGCATGCTCAGCTGATCGTCATCCTGTGCGATGGGTGCTGCCGTGCGGACAATGCCACCTTCAGTTTCCAGCTCTTCCAGGATCTCCCGGGCCCGGTTGATTACGGCGTTGGGAAGACCGGCCAGTTTGGCGACTTCTACGCCGTAGCTGTCATCGGTGGCACCGGGCACGATCTTGCGCAGGAAGATCATCTGGTCGCCCCGCTTCTTTACGGCAATGTTGTAGTTTTTGACATTAGGGAGCTTGTCTTCCATGGTGGAAAGCTCGTGGTAGTGGGTGGCGAACAGGGTCTTGGCACCCAGCTTCCGGGGGCTGGCAGCATATTCCAGAACGGCTCTGGCAATGGCCATGCCGTCATAAGTGGAAGTGCCGCGGCCGATTTCATCCAAAATCAGAAGGGAGCGGGAAGTGGCATACTTCAAAATGGAGGCTACTTCCGACATTTCCACCATAAAGGTAGACTGGCCGGAAGCCAGGTCATCGCTGGCACCGATGCGGGTAAATACCCGGTCTACAATACCCAGCCTTGCGCTGCGGGCAGGGACAAAAGAGCCGATCTGCGCCATCAGCACGATGAGCGCCACCTGCCGCATATAGGTGGATTTACCTGCCATGTTGGGGCCGGTGATGATGGCCACCTGATTATCCCGGTTGCCAAGCTCCGTGTCATTGGGGACGAACAGAGAATCCTTCAGCATCACTTCCACAACGGGGTGCCGTCCGTCGGTGATGGAGATTTCCGTGCCCAGTGTCATTTCGGGGCGGCAATAGCCCCGCTGTACCGCAACGGTGGCAAGGGAGCAAAGGGTATCGGCGGCGGCAACGGCGGCAGCAGTGAGCTGCACCCGGGCAGCCTGCTGGGCAAGATATTCCCGCAGCTCGGTGAAGATCTGATATTCCAGAGCAGTCAGCCGGTCTTTGGCGTTTAAGACCTGATCTTCCAGTTCTTTCAGCTCCGGGGTGATGTAGCGTTCGTTGTTGGTCAGAGTCTGCCGGCGGATATAGTGGGCAGGAACCTGATCCACAAAGGATTTGGAAATTTCGATGTAATAGCCGAACACCCGGTTGAAGCTGACCTTCAGAGTGCGGATGCCGGTGGCTTCCTTTTCCCGTGCCTCAATGGCGGCCATAATATCCTTGCCGCCGTCCATAATATCCCGCAGCCGATCCGCTTCGAGGTCAGCACCCTTGCGGATAATACCGCCTTCCCGGATGGTCAGAGGAGGCTCATCGGTGATGGTGAAATCGATTCTATCTGCGCATTCGGTCAAGGGGTCAATGGCATCATTCAACTTTTGAAGCAAGGGACTGTTCAGCTTGGAAAGCTGATTTTTGATCTCCGGCAGCGCCCGGATGCCACGGGAGAAGCCCTGCAGATCCCGGGCGTTGACGGTGCCGGTGACGATCCGGGTCATCACACGCTCCAGATCGGTCACATCCTTCAGCGCCTCAGCCAGCTCACTGCGGCAAATGGTGGATTCCACCAGCTCTTCCACGGCGGTATGCCGGCGCACGATCTCGGATACATCCAGCAGTGGCTTTTCCAGCCAGCTGCGCAGAAGACGGCCGCCCATGGCGGTATGGGTCTTATCCAGTACCCACAAAAGGCTTCCCCGCTTATCCTTGGCGCGCATGGTCTCTGTCAGCTCCAGATTCCGCCGGGCATCCAGATCCAGCTCCATAAATTTGCCGGAAGTGTAGTATTCCAGAGCGCGGATGTGGGCAAGATCGTTTTTCTGCAATGTCAGCAGGGTCTGCAGCAAAGTGCCGGCGGCGATCACCGCGGCGTTCATGCCGGCGATGCCCAGCTGAGAAAGGTCGGTGCCGAAATGGCTTTCCAGAATTTCGGCGGACTGCTCAAAGTTAAACTGCTCCGGCTTGCCTTCGTTGACGCAGCAGCTCAGGCGGCGCAGCAGAGTATCGTCGAAGGCGGGGGTATGGACTTCGTCACCGCCCCGGATCACTTCGGTGGGGGCGAAGCGGCCCAGTTCCGACGCGGCGGCAGCAGCATCGGCGCAGACTGTGGTGTAGAACGCGCCGGTGGAAATATCGCAGAAGGCAAGGCCAAACCGGTCGCCCTCGCCGTAAAGGCAGCCGAAATAGTTGTTGCGGCTTTCTTCCAGCATGCAGCTTTCGGTGACAGTGCCGGGGGTGACGATGCGGGTGATATCCCGCTCCACAAGCCCCTTGGTGGTGGCAGGGTCTGTCATCTGTTCGCAGATGGCGACCTTGTAGCCCCGCTGCACCAGACGGGCGATATAGGAATCCACACTGTGATAGGGAACGCCGCACATGGGCGTCTGCTCTTCCTTGGGCTTGCCCCGGTCACGGGTGGTCAGCGTCAGATCCAGCTCCTTGGCGGCGACACGGGCATCGTCATCGAACATTTCATAGAAATCGCCCAAACGGAAGAAAAGGATGCAGTCCTGATTTCTCTCTTTGATTTCATGGTACTGGCGGCGCATGGGGGTCATTTCTGTTTTTTCGGTTGCCATGTCAGTCATCCTTTTCTGTCAGTTTGCCGCTTAAGCTCCAGGTGGTGGAGCCGGTAATGGTAAGGTTTACAAAGCTGCCGATGAGCGCGGGGTCGCCGGCGAAACGCACCAGCCTTCCGCCTTCTGTCCGGGCAGTGAGGGACTCGCCGTCGATGCCGTCAACAAGGCAGCGGAAGGACTTGCCGATATATTCCGCGTGGATCTGCTCGGAAATGCTGTTCTGCACCGCGCAAAGCTTGTCAAACCGGCGGTTTTTCTCCTCTTTGGGAGTGGGGTCCTCCATGGAAGCGGCAGGGGTGCCGGTTCTGGGGGAGAAAATAAAGGTGAAGAGGGCGTCATAGCGCACGGCTTCAATAAGGGAAATGGTCTCCTCGAATTCTTCCTCCGTTTCACCGGGGAAGCCAACGATCACATCGGAAGTCAGCACCAGCTCCGGCATGACGGATTTGGCATAGTTCACCGCTTCCAGATACTTTTCCCGGTCATAGTGGCGGTTCATGGCTTTTAAGACCCGGGAAGAGCCGGACTGGAAGGGCAGGTGCAATTGCTTCGCGATCTTGGGAGAAGCTGCTATGGTGTCGAAAAGCTTTTTGCCGGCATCTCTCGGGTGGCTGGTCATGAAGCGGATGAGGAAATCGCCGGGGATCTCGGCGATGGCCGCCAAAAGATCGGAAAAGTCGAATCCTTCGCCCAGATCCTTGCCGTAGGAGTTGACATTCTGACCCAGCAAAGTGATCTCTTTCACGCCGCTTTCGATCAGGCAGCGGCATTCCGCCAGGATATCCTCTTTTTTGCGGCTGCGCTCCCGGCCGCGGACATAGGGCACGATGCAGTAGGTGCAGAAATTATTGCAGCCGTACATGATGGAAACCCATGCCTTCAGCTGGGAATCCCGCACCTGGGGAATGCCTTCGGCGATGGAGCCGGCTTCGTCTTCAATGTAATACTGCCGTTTTTTGCCGGTCAGGATCTTCCACAGGATCTCGGGAAACTGCCACAGATGGTGGGTGGAGAAAACACCGTCTACATGGGGAAAACTCTTTTTGATCCGGTCGGAAACCTTGGTTTCACCTGCCATGCAGCCGCACAGGAAGATCTTCTGCTCCGGATGGCGGCGCTTGGTGTGGGTCAGTGCGCCCAAGTTGCCGAAAACCCGCTGTTCCGCGTGTTCCCGGATGGCGCAGGTATTCATCACCACCACATCCGCGCCCTCAGCGCTGTCGGTGATCACATAACCGCTCTGGGCAAGGTAGCCCCGCAGCTTTTCGGAATCTGCTTCATTCTGCTGGCAGCCGTAGGTTTCCACATAAGCGGTGGGGGTGCGGCCCTTGTCCTGCCAAAAGGCTTGAATTTTATCGCAAAAAGCGAACTGCTGCTGCAGCTCGGCTTCTGAAATTACGGTGGTTTTTACGGTCATTTCCATATTCCTCCGATGATACTATCTCAATGTATTATAATAGCATTTTTGCGGGAATTTTGCAATAGTTCCTTGGGCCATTTTGTGGAATCGCGTTTTTCTTTCCGCACTTGAATAATTTTCCCATTGGTGGCAAACAATACCTGCGGAAACCATTTTTAGGAGGTTTATTTATGTTGCGAAAGCGTATGATCTGCCTGCTGACGGCTCTTTTGTGCATTGCGGGACTTTGCATGGGCGCGTCTGCGGCGGAGGTGGAATCTGACAGTGTCTACTGTTTTACCCAAGAGGATTTTGCCGGGGAAGAGGAACTCAGAGGCATCTGCATTATGGGGCTGCCGGAAGCGGAAACCGGCACCGTTATGCTGGGCAGCCGGGTACTGCGTCCCGGCGATATCCTGACTGCCGATCAGGTAGCGCAGATGACCTTTGCCGCGCTGCAGACCAAGGAGGATATGACCGCTCAGGTAACCTATCTTCCCATCTATGAAAACCGGGTGGCGTCCTCTGCCACTATGACCATTTCCATCCGGGGCAAGGAAAACCGGGCACCTGTTGCGGAGGATTCCGCCATTGAGACCTATAAGAATCTGCCCAATACCGGCAATCTGAAGGTCACGGAGCCGGAAGGGGAGAAGATGGTATTCACGGTGACCCGGCAGCCCAAGCGGGGGACCGTGGCCGTGAATGAGGACGGTTCTTTTGAGTATACCCCTAAGAAGAATAAGGTGGGTGTGGATTCGTTTACCTATACGGCTGCGGATCCTGCCGGCAATGTATCCCGGGAGGCTACGGTGACCATTCAGATCATGAAGCCTTCCGATGCTGCACAGTATACGGACACTGCCGGCTCTTCCTGCCGGTTTGCTGCGGAGTGGATGAAGAATACCGGCTTGTTTGTGGGTGAAACCATCGGCGGCGCACTGTGCTTTAATGAGGATAAGACGGTCAGCCGGGGCGAGTTTTTGACTATGCTGGTAAAATCTCTGGGCGTTCCCGTGGATGAAGAAGTGTCCTATACCGGTTATACCGATGAGGTGCCCGGCTGGCTGAAGCCCTATCTGGCAGCAGCCATGCGGGCGGGGCTGACGGCAGGCCTGCCTGTATCCGAGACCGGCATTTTTGGTGCCCATGAGTCGATCACCGGCGGGGAAGTGGCAGTAATGCTGAACAATGCCATGGATCTGGCGGTGAGCACCTGCACGATGGATGGGGTGGATTCCCAAGAGTCGGAGTGGGCTATGGCGGCAGTGGCGGCCATGAATGAAAACGGCATTGCGGTTACCGCAGATCAGGTGATGACCAGAGGGCAGGCGGCGCAGATATTGTACCGTGTCAGCCAGATGGCGAAGGAAATTCCCAGCCTTGCCATGTATCAGTAAAAAAACGGGGCGTGTCCATTTGGACACGCCCTGCGTTCAGCTGATTTTTTCGGCGATCTGGGGTCTTGCGATAAAAAATGCGGCAATGGCAGTGAAGATCATTTCGGGGATCATGTACATACCGTTGTAGACCACGCTGTACACGATGCCGAGTGTTGTGGCATCCAAGCTCGCTACCAGCTGCGCGCCCCATGCGGGAAAGCCGTCCTGGGTGAAGAACCACTCTGCCCAGCTGGCATAGAGAATATAGCCGGAGAGGATGTGGGAAAGATACCGGGCGCCCAGAGCCACTAGACTGCCGCACATCAGTGCAAGGCCGGGATCCTGGATCCGGTTGCGGAAGATGCCGCCCAAACCCAGTAAGGTATAGGCCAGGATGTAGTCCAGAAATACCATCAGTAATGCGCTGGGACCCATAAAGGAATCGGAATTGGGGAGGAATGCGGCGGATATGGTACTGGCACCGATGACCATTTCGATGAGAGCGTAGGCAAAGGAGGCCACAAAGCCCCACTTGACACCGTGGCGGTAGGAAATCAGCACCACGGGCAGCATGCTGACGATGGTCAGCTGGCCACCGAAGGTCATTTCGGGGATAAAGGTTTTGCTGAGCAACTCCAGAATGATGGCTACTGCCAGCAGCATTGCGCTTTCGGTTAATCGTTTGGTTTTGGTTGACATAGGAATACTCCCTTTCAAAAAAGTATCGCATTGCATCCGTCTGGGTGCAATGCGATACAAAAGGTATCCCATATGTGCATCTTTCCCTCCGACGGTACTGGCCGTATCAGGTTCACGGGTCTGGATTACGAAATCCACTCTCAGCCGGATGCATCCGGCTCCCCGAAGACGTATGTGCTTTGCGATCTGGGAATATTATAGCGCGAAATGAAGAAATGTCAAGTGCGATAAATGATCGTTTATGTTACGAACGGCATGCACCCAAGCCTCCCTCTGACGAGGGAGGTGGCTTCGCCGAAAGGCGAAGCCGGAGGGAGAGAAAATGTTTGTTTATTGCTTTGTTTATACAAACCAGTAACTTATAGGTTTTCTCTCCCCCAGTCATGCCGTTCGGCATGACAGCCCCCTCGTTAGAGGGGGCCTTGAGAGTTGCTCCTCTTAGTAAGCGAAACGATCATTTACCGCAGTATCGTTACCGGGCGGGTCTGGGAAATAACGACACCAGACGCAGGGCGTGCGAGTCTGTCCGCGACGACTCGTCGCTAAACGATCATTTATACTGCTCAAGATAGATCAGCAGCACGGCGATATCCGCAGGACTGACACCGGAGATCCGGCCTGCCTGCCCGATGGACATGGGGCGGATGGCAGCCAGCTTTTCCTGGGCCTCCAGCCGCAGACCGGCGATGGCGGTGTAATCAATATCCGGCGGCAGCAGACGGGATTCCTCCTTGCGGAATTCTTCTACCTGCTTTTCCTGCCGGGCCAGATAGCCTGCGTACTTGATCTGGATCTCTACTTCCTGCGTAATGCTGTCAGAAAGTGTGGGACGGTCGGGATCAAAGGGAGCAATGTCTGCGTAGGTGACCTGCGGACGGCGCAAAAGATCGGCAAGCCGGGCAGAATTGGCGACCGGAGCCGATTCCCGCCCTGCCAGCATGATGTTGAGTGCCTCGTTTGCGGCAACACCGGTGGCTTCCAGACGGCGCATCTCTTTGCGGACAGCATCGTATTTTGCTTCCACCTGCCGCAGCCGTTCCTGCGGCACAAGGCCGATCTGTGCGCCGATGGCGCACAGCCGCTGGTCGGCATTGTCCTGCCGGTGGAGCAGCCTGTATTCTGAGCGGCTGGTCATGATTCGGTAGGGTTCTTCCGTTCCCTTGGTCACCAGATCGTCGATCAGTGTGCCGATATAGCTGGTTTCCCGGGTCAAAATCAAGGGATCTTTGCCTTGCAGCTTCAGTGCGGCATTGATGCCTGCGATCAGACCTTGTACGGCAGCTTCTTCGTAGCCGGAAGAGCCGTTGAACTGCCCGGCGCCGTACAGCCGCGGTACGGCCTTGGTTTCCAGCGTGGGCAGCAGCGCGGTGGGATCCACGCACTCGTATTCGATGGCATAGGCAGGGCGCATCATCTCGGCGTTTTCAAGGCCGGGGACGGTGCGCATCATCCTTATCTGCACATCCTCCGGCAGGGAAGAGGAAAAGCCTTGGATGTACATTTCCTCGGTACCCAGTCCGCAGGGCTCGATGAACAGCTGATGGCGCTTTTTGTCGGCAAAGCGGACGATTTTGGTCTCAATACTGGGGCAGTACCGGGGACCGACACCGGAGATGGTTCCGTCGTACATGGGGCTGCGGTGCAGATTTTCCTGAATGATCCGGTGGGTCTGCTCATTGGTGTAGGTCAGATAGCAAACGGCTGCATTGTAAGGTGCGTGCACCGTGCGGAAGGAGAAGGGTTCAATGGTTTCGTCACCGGGCTGCAGCTCCATTTTAGAAAAGTCGATGGATCTGCGGTTGATTCTGGGGGGCGTACCGGTCTTGAACCGGCGCAGAGGAAGCCCAAGGGCACGCAGATTGTCCGCAAGGCCGATGCTGGGGTGCATACCGTCGGGGCCGGAGGATACCACCGATTCGCCGGTGATGACGGTGCTGTCGAGGTATGTGCCGGTGGCGATGATGACTGCCTTTGCGTCGTATTCCGCCCCCAGCTGGGTGCGGATGCCGGTGACGCCGGCTTCATCCGTGAGAACTTCAGTGACCATGGCCTGCTTCAGTTCCAGCCCTTCCTGCATTTCCAGTGTGTGCTTCATCACCTGCTGGTATTTCCGGCGGTCGGCCTGCGCCCGCAGAGAATGGACGGCAGGGCCTTTGCCACGGTTTAGCATACGGTACTGAATACAGGCCTTATCCGCTGCGATGCCCATTTCGCCGCCCAGCGCGTCCAGTTCCCGAACCAGATGACCCTTTCCCGTACCGCCGATGGCAGGGTTGCAGGGCATATTGCCCACGGCATCTAAGTTGATGGTGAAAAGGATGGTGTGCAGACCCAGACGGGCACAGGCAAGGGCGGCTTCAATGCCGGCATGACCGGCACCGATGACAGCTACATCGCAGGCACCTGCTTTGTAGTAGATCATGCTTCTTCCTCCGCAGCTTGCTTTTTCTCTTCCGGCGGCAGGACAAAAGGCTTGCAAACTACTTCACAGCGGTTGATGGGCGTGCCGAGAGCATGAAACTTCTCTTCATAGCCGGTCATGATGCCAACGATCCCGTTTTCATGGAGATTCCGGGTCAGATTCTTGACTTCCAGACCGCAGATCGCGAATTCCTCCACGGAATATTCAAAGAGGGGAGCATTATCTGTCTTGAAGTGGAATTCACCGCCGGTCCGCACCACACGGCAGTACTTATCCAGAAAACTGCGGTGGGTCAGACGGCGCTTGGCATTTTTTTTCCGGGGCCAGGGATCGGGGAAATTGATGAACAGCCGGTCAATCTCCTGCCCGGCAAAAATTTCCTCGATGTTGGCAACATCCATGTCGATAAAAAAGACATTTTTCAGGCCCATGGACTTTGCTTTTTCCATAGCCACGACCATGGCTTCCCGGCAGCGCTCCACGGCGATCATCAGCATATCGGGATTGGCCTCGGCGGTTTCAACGGTAAATTTACCCTTGCCGCAGCCGACTTCTACCCAAAGGCCGGTGCAGCCCGGCTTCAGAGAGCGCCAGTTTCCCTTCAGGGAGGCAGGCTCTGCAACGCGGTAATCGGCGCAGGCAGCCATCCGGGGGTCCAGATTCTTCATTCTTCGCATTCTCATATGTGTATTCCTCCAATGGAGCACAAGCCCCATAATCTTTCAATTTATCATTATAGCAGAAACCGGGGCTTCCGTCAAAACATTTCTAAAATATCCCCCGGGAGGGCTTGCAAGGCCGCGAAATCTAGGGTATAATGCAACAAAATAAGAAAAGGAGGGCTTTGCCATGTCAGATCATCATGAACACGAGCATGACCACGCCTATATGCATGCCCACGGCATTGCCCACAGCCACGGGCATGTCCATGAGAATCAGAAAGCTGTCGTCAATCGTCTGGCCCGGGCCATCGGCCACTTGGAAAAGGTCAAGCGGATGGTGGAAGAGGGCTATGACTGCTCGGAGGTTCTTGTCCAGCTGGCTGCAGTACGGTCGGCCATCGACAATACGGGAAAAGTGATCCTGCAGGACCATATGCGCCACTGCATGGTGGACGCGGTAAATGCCGGGGACACGGAGGCGATCGACGAGCTGTGTCAGGCCATCGATAAATTCATGAAGTAAGGAGCTGCTGCGGCAGCTCCTTTTTCGTTCTATCTTCGGGACAAGTGGCATAGGTTTGTACCACCAAATATGCGGAGGGGACAGATATGAAACGGGTGGGACTGATCGTTGTCGTTTGCTTGCTGATTGCCATGCTGCCCATGCGGGCAAGTGCGGTGGAGCTGGATGTGCCGGGAAAAAGCGCAATGCTGATGGATATTGCCACGGGAACGGTGCTGTATGAGAAAAATGCCCATGAAAAGCTGGCACCGGCTTCCGTGACCAAGGTGATGACCATGCTGCTAATCATGGAGGCTATCGATTCCGGAAAAATCAAGTGGGATGATACCGTCACCACCTCGGAAGCGGCGGCAGCCAAGGGCGGCAGCCAGATCTATCTGAAGGTGGGGGAAATCATGACGGTGTCGGACATGGTGAAATCCATTGCGGTATCCTCTGCCAATGACTGCGCCTGCGCCATGGCGGAGCACCTTGCCGGTTCGGAAGCCGCTTTCGTGGAGAAAATGAACCAAAGAGCAAAGGAGCTGGGCATGAACGACACAAATTTCGTCAACTGCACTGGACTTGATGATGACGAGAATGCGAAAAACCATCTGACAAGCGCCCATGATATTGCGCTGATGTCCCGGGAATTGATGAAAAATCATCCGGATATTCAGAAATTTACCACGATTTGGATGGATACCGTCCGGGGCGGGGCCTTCGGCCTTGCCAATACCAACAAGCTGGTGCGGTTTTATCCCGGTGCCACAGGCCTGAAAACGGGCTTTACATCTGCTGCGGGCTACTGCCTGTCCGCAACGGCGGAGCGGGATGGCCTGGGGCTCATCGCGGTGGTCATGGGAGCGGAAACCTCACAGGAGCGCTTTGCCGCCTGCAAATCCATGCTGGATTACGGCTTTGCCAACTATGCGCTGGTGGCACCGGAGGTGACAGAGGGGTCGGTGCCGGTACGGCTGGGCGTGGTAAACAGTGTGAAAGCGGTGCCTGCAGAACCGATACAGCTGCTGATCGACAAGGCGCAAAGCAATCAGGTGTTGGTGCAAACAGCACTGGAGGAGGAAGTGACGGCACCGGTAAGCAAGGGACAGCGTCTGGGAACGCTGACGGTAAAGGTGGGGGAGCAGGTGCTGGCACAGATCCCTATGGTGGCAGAAGAAAGTGTTGCAAAGCTGACCTTTTGGGAGCTGTTTGGAATGGTTCTGCGAAAGATAGCCATGGCGAAATAAAAAACACCCCCGAGAAATCCTCGGGGGTGTGGTGCTCCTATTAGTCAGCAACGTAGGGCAGCAGAGCGATCTGACGGGC
>JAZNGJ010000055.1:0-9828 GCA_045576415.1 Faecousia sp.
GGAACACCGCTGCCGCCATGGAGCACCAGATGGGCATCCAGTGCTTCGTGCAGCTCAGCAATTCTCTGCAAAGCCAGAACAGGAGCCTGCTTGTAGTGGCCATGGGCAGTACCGACAGCAACTGCCAGCGCCACAACACCAGTCTCCTCTACAAAGCGGGCAGCCTCGTCTACCTTGGTGTAATCCGTGGAAACGCCGTCCTTAGCAGAACCCACATGGCCCAGCTCACCTTCGACGGTGACACCTACAGCGGCAGCCATGTCCACAACAGACTTGGTAATAGCGATGTTCTCGTCCAGAGGCTTTGCGGAAGCATCGATCATGACGCCGGTAGCGCCATAACGCAGTGCCCGCAGAACCTGAGGTACGCCTGCACCGTGGTCTAAGTGGAAAGCGGCGGGAACAGTCATAGTATCCACAGCCTCCATAATGGCAGGTGCCACAAAACGAGCCAGATCAGAATCAAACAGACGGCTGTACATCTGGAAGATCACCGGTGCGCCGGTCTCTTCGGCAGCTTCCATGATACCCAGCACGGTTTCAGTATTGTATACATTGAACGCAGGAATCGCAAAGCCACCCTCTTCGCCCAGTTCCAGAATTTCTTTCAGATCATAACGCATTTTTCTTACCTCCAAAGATCAATCGATATTGTCAAAGCGCAGGCCGGGCACATACTTGCAGAATTCCCGAATGTGCTCCGTCAGACTGCCCTCAATTTCAGACATATGGTGAATATAAGGTCCTTCAATGAGCTTACGCTCCACATTGGACAGATTGTTGAACTTACCCCACAGGTAAGTACCGCCGGTGTAGGGGCCCTCGGCACTGTCGCACTCACAGACGGCGATAGAATAATCGCCGTGATCCTGATCGATCCGGGCAACAGTGTAGTGGCCTTCTCTGACCTGGAACCACTCCTGCATGTTGACCACCTTGCAGGGCTCGCCTTCCTTGTGCAGAGAGTAAGCAAAGGGACCGCAGTGCCACAGCAGCTCGATGTTCCGGTCAGAAGGATGGCGGGTGGTAAACTCGCCGAGGAACGGAAGCTTCTTGCCCAGGGTCAGGCTCTTCAGCAGCACCTGGGTCATCACCGCGTGGACATCACTTTCGCAGCCGATGATGTAGCCCATATCCGCAAGGATGGCATAAGCGGTACAGGGAACAACACCCAGCAGCAGACGCATAGCGGACCAGCATTCGGCGGAAACCGCAGTCACATTGTATTCCGCGAAGATCTCTTCGTACAGCAGCACAAAGGCCCAGATCTTTTCCGCCACGGCATCCGAGGCCGCATCCATCTGATAGAGGCTGCGCAGCTTGGCAGCGCCGGCAGCCAATTCTTCCTTTTTGGTTTCCAGGATCCGGTTGAACTTATCCTGCGCCACTGCAAGGTTAATGGGGATCAGCCGGACATCGAACTTTTCCATCAGCTCGCTCTCGTTGCAGATAACGGAACAGAAGGGCTTAGGCCGGCAGCCCACCTGGGCGATCCGCATGCCGGTATAATTCTTCACCGCGCAGGCAACACCGGCAAACTTCAGGAATCCCTCAGCAAAGATGGGATCTTCCACAAAGCAGTTTTCGATGTATGTAAAGGGAACATTCATTCTCTGCAGCATCCGGCTCATACCAAAGAGGCCGCACTGGGAATCGGTATAGCGGGTACCGTCGGGCTCAAACACATCATCCTGCGGGCCCCACAGCAGCACGGGCTTACCCACTGCCTTTGCCACCATGCCGGCTACTTCTTCGTTGCCGAAATTTCCGTTGATCAGGAAAACGGCATCCACCTTTTCTTCCTTAAAGCGGTTGACAACAGCATCCACATCCCGCTCGGAATACAAAACACCCACATCATTGATACCCTGAAGATCCACAAAGCTCAGGTTTTCATCTGCAAAGTTTTCCTTGATATACGCCACTGCTTTCGCGCAGCGTTCCTCTGCTCTTTCCCAGTTAAAAGCACCGGGTCGGGCCGTTACATCTCTTCGGATAGGAACCAAACCAATTTTAACAGCAAACTGCAACATAACGCACTCCTTTTGATAGTTTTTCTATCACTTGAAAAAATACGAACGGATTCCGGAGAAATCTCCGACAGAAATTCTATCACATTTTTTATTACATTTCAATAGTTACAGTAAATTTTATTTGCTTATTTCAAGAAAAAATGGTATTATTGCAATAAATCATACTTTTTCAGACATTCGGAGGACATTTATGGAACATACGCTGAGCCGAATCCGCAGCCTGTATACCACCCTTGGCCGGGGCGAAAAGAAAATTGCCGATTGGCTTTTGGAGCATCCTGCCGATCTGATCAGTCTGTCTATCAGCGAAGTCGCCTCCGTATGCGGCTGCGGTGATGCCACCGTTATCCGTTTTGCCAAGCGTCTGGGCTTAAGCGGCTATCAGGAACTGAAGATCAAGATCGCCCGGGAATTGGGCAGCAATATTACGGGCAATTTGTCTTTCTCCAAAGACGACTCCGTAACGGATATTTACAACAAGCACATCACAGATATCAAGATCACACTGGATGATACCAGGCAGCACCTGGACCCTGATGCACTGAAAAATGCAGCAGATGCTCTGATAAACGCAAGATCCATCTCCATCATCGGCCTTGGCAACTCGGCTCCCATCGCCCAGGACGCCGCCCATAAGTTCCTGCGGGCGGGTCTGCCTGCCAGCGCCTATTCCGACAACCATATGCAGATGATCGTCACTTCCCATCTGGGCCCCGGAGATGTAGTCCTTGCCGTGTCCCACTCCGGCTCCTCACTGGATATTATTTCCGCAATGGAGCAGGCGAAATCCAGAGGTGCCACAACGATCTGCATTACCAATCATGGCAAGTCCCCCATTCTCAAGCACTGCGATTACCCCCTGTTCACCAACGCACAGGAGACCAAGTACAGTATCCTGGCAATGACATCCCGGATCGCCCAGCTTGCCATCATTGACACACTGTATACCTATATCGTTCTCAGCGGCGGCGACGCCATCTCTCAGGCCATCCATTCTACGGAAGCGGCTTTGGAAAGCAAAAAATACTGACTCTTACATGAAAAGGACGCGGATTTTTTCCGCGTCCTTTTTCTTATGCAAAATCGACTCTTACCTCTGTCACTCTGGGAGTGCCGCAGCCGCAGACAGCCCCCAGCTCCAGCTTGTACTGAATGTACTGTTTCAAATGCAAGTCTTCCAGGCTGCCGCCGTTTTCAATGGCCTCAGAATAAACAGCATCCTTCAAGCCTTCCTCCGTATCGGAAGAACGGATGTACATCTTCACCCAGGTCTTCTTTCCGTTTTCTGCCACCCAGCTTGCCTTCACCGGTTTTACACCGTCTGGGACCCGGTAAGGTTCTGAATAATAGTATTCCATATCCGACCGATCCATCAGATTGCCCACATCCACCGTACTCATGCCGTGAGGGCCTCTGCCCGGAAGTCTGGTGCACCGCTCGGTATTGATGCCATCCGGACCGCCCCAGTATACATAGGAATCGCACACATGATGCCCATGCTCCTTGTGGCTGGCAACGGCCAGATCAATGTAGCCGTCGCCGTTAAAATCGCCGGACATGCAGCCGGTTCCGGAGTGATTCAGGATCTTCTTGCGGTTATCCATGTAGAAGATCCCTTCTTTGGATCCATAGTAGATGGTAGAATCCGCATCGCGGGTGCGCACACCGTAATAGGTACAGCCGTAAATATCCAGAATGCCGTCATTGTTGAAGTCCTGGATCGTCAGATCATTGGTGCAGAATGCCGGCAGCTGTGTTTTCCGATTCTCCTGATATCCATTGGGGCCACCCCAGTAAATGGTGTAGTAGGATTCCTTCACCTGGGATTTTCCGAGGCAGGTGAATCCGCCCAGCACCAGATCCAGATAGCCGTCACCGTTAAGGTCGGCTGCATTGCCGGTAACCACACCGTCGGTTGCCAGTATCTGCATATTATCCACCGAGAAGCCCTCCGGGCCGCCCCAAAGGATCATGCAGTTGGGGCCATACAGCTGGGGCAGGAAGATATCCAGCCAGCCATCGCCGTTAAAGTCCGCGCAAATGGGATTGCGGCATCCGCCAAACTTGCCGATCAGCTCGTTTTCTTCATCCGAATAATCCGGATCCTGGTCTTCCACCGGCCATGTAAACGGATCATGCTTTTCGGGATCAGGTCCCAGCACCAGTTTCTTGGGATTTTGGAAATCATAGCCATTGGGGCCGCCCTCAAACAGGTACATCATTCGGCTGCGATAGGGTGTAACAAAAATATCCAGATAGCCGCTCTTGCGGAAATCGCCTACCACGCAGCCATGGCTCAGGTGAACATTGCCGGAATCCTTGCGGTTTCGGTCAAATCCTTCCGGACTGTTGTAAAACACCTCAAAGCCGGGATCCAGATGAGGCGCATTCTCTGCGCAGTTGACCACGATCACATCCGGCAGTCCGTTATCCGTCAGATCGCAGGTCACGATATCCACTGCCGCGCAGCCCGGCAGACTGATCTTCCTTTCGGGATCAAAGCCATCCGGCCCGCCAAGGAAAATGCTGACCTCCTCCAGGCCCATCATCCGTGCGCCCTCGTGGTTGATCACAGCCACCTGCCGCCTGCCATCTGTATATGTTCTGCCGGAAATCATACTCATAGCATCCATAGACGGCAGTTTGGCTTCCAGCTTCGCATTTCCGTTTTTATCAAACCGGAACACCCGGGAATCCACTTCCATTTCATCCCGCTCGCCGCCCTGCGCAACCAACAGCAGGTTTTCTTTTTCCGCTCCCACTGCGCCAATAGACAACGCTCTGGCATAACGTACCGGAATCCGGGTGGCTTTTTTTACATCGTAGCCATCTTCTTCCCATAGGATCAGCACGTCACTTTCCGCGTCCCGATCGGTATAGGTGGCAATGGCAATGGCCGTAGTGCCGTTGTTTTTCAGGTCACCGCAGGCCGCATGGGTGATTCCCCGGTATGTAAAAGCATGCTTTTGCATCAGCTTTTCATAATCCATGCAAGCAAAGCGGTATTCTTCCCTTGGCTGACGGTCAGTACCGAAGCTTTCAAAAACGGCATCGCCCTTTTCCACGCGGAAGCATACCTTTTTCCCGGCAATATCGAGGATATTCACTCTCCACGGCACCCATCTGCCGTACATTCTGCCTGCTGTTGTAGCAGCGCCCCGGAAATCCACGAGCGTCAGTGTCCCGAAGTCCGTTTTTCTCTGGGGATCGATGCCGTCCTCGCCGCCCCAATAAACAGACAGGTGCCCGTCCGGCTGATGATAGACATAAAGGTCATCGTAACCGTCCCCGTCCAGATCCCCTGCTGCCATGGAAATGCCGGAAATGGGCAGCTCCTCAAAAACAGATGCTTCAATGCCTTGGGGTGTCTGATAAAAGATCCGAAGCTTATCTCCACTGGTAAAGGCCAGCGCCTGCTTTCCGCATCCTTTAAAATCACCGGCGGCAACTGCCGTGGAATTGGGTACCCGAAGCTCCGAGTGATACCGCTCGGAAATACCGTACTCGCTGGCATAGTAGATCATTGCCGACACATCGGTGTGAACGCCATTATGCTGGCAGGCCAGCACCAGATCCTCTGTTCCGTCGCCGTTCAGATCCGCAAAAATACCGGCAAAGGCACCATACGTCGGCAGCTCAATGGGCTTTCCCTGCAGATCATCAAAAATATATACCGGCGGACGTTCATCCATGCTGTGACTGTTTGCCAGGGGAAGGTCAAACCATCCATCGCCGTTGAGATCAAAGTTGTGGATCCGCTGCAGCACACCGTTTGCGGAAACATAGATATTCTGTCCGCCGTTTCCCAAGACGCCTTTCGAAAAAGCTTCAAACCCTTTCTTTATCCACTCCATGCTGATACTCCTTACAGATAGGGAATGATTTCCTTGGCAATCAGTTCCTTATCCTCTTCTGTCGGCTCGCCGAAGGGATGCCGGCAAACACCAAAATCAAACCCAAGCTGATTCAGCACTTCTTTTTCTGCCTGCATAACACCGATTTTGCACAGAACGGTGATAATGCGGTTTGCTTCCCGCTGAATTGCCTGTGCCTGCTCCATTTTGCCGGACAGGAACAGTTCCTGAATCTTTACAAACTTATCAGCCATAAAGTTATATGTGCTGCCGATACCGCCATCCGCGCCCATTGCAAGCCCGGAAAGAAGCATCTCATCAAAGCCGTTATAGATGATCTTATCCGGGAAATTCGTCTTGCACTGTTCCATAGTAAAGAAGTCGTTTGCAGTGTACTTGATGCCGAGGACACGATCATCCGAGAGGAACTGACCCATCTCCGATGTTCCCATATTGACACCGGAAAAGTTTGGAATATAGTAAACCAGCATAGGCAGTTCAGAATTATCTGCCAGACGGAAATAGTAATTTTTGATCTCATTGAATGTAAACTTGTAATAAAAGGGTGTCACTGAGGACACGGCATCAAAGGAAAGATCCCGGGCGTGTCTGCCCAGCTCTGCCGCTTCCAGCTCATTAATAGAGCCGATATGTGCGATCAGTGTGCTGTCCGGAGCCGTATCCTTGACAACATCCATGATCTGCTTTCTTTCATCGGTGGAGAGCAAAAATGCCTCCGCTGTGCTGCCGCCGACATAGAATCCCCGAACGCCCTTGGCTACACAGAACTTGACCAGCTTTTCCAGTTCCTTTTCATTGACCTTATTGTTCTTGTCAAAAGGAGTCAACAGTGCGGTAAAGATACCCTGGAATTTATTGTCGATCATAGTTAGACCCTCCATTTATTTTAGTATATTTTGATTATATTGCAAAAAACACATAAATAATAGCTAAAAATTGCTTATAAATTGATTATGGTTGCTTAAATATGTATTCTGTGCTATGATTAATTGCGGTGATGACAATGAATCAATCAACAACCCTGCACGAAGTGGGTAAGGACCCGCATTTTAAGATCTGGCACGCATCTGAAAACCACATGTTTCTTTACGCATATTCGGACGGTGGAAATATCGTCTGCAGCGAAAAAGTATATCCGATCCGAAACGGCGTTCTGTGTTTTGTAGGTGCCGGCAAGTACCACTATACCATGCCCGACGAGCCGGAGCGTTATGAGCGGAGCAAACTCTTCGTATGCCCCGACGTGCTGTCGGCAGTGCACAAAGCATTGCCGAATCTGACGACCTTTCAGAAATATACCGACGGCGGTTTCGTGTATTCCCGAATCCAAGAGGACGATCAGCCTGAGGTGGAACGCATATTTCATTCCATAGCGCAATACCAAAACGATCCGCACAGCAGTGCAATGCTGCTGTCCTGCTGCATTCAGCTGATGATCCTCATGGAACAAAACCTTGAAGAAAACACCGTTCCGGAATCCGGTATCATTCATCAGGCAATCGCGTATATCAACAGCAGCATCTTCCGGGATATCGATATTTCAGAAATATGCAAGTCCGTTCATATCAGCAAATACCATTTCTGCCGCCAGTTCCGTCAAAGTACAGGCATGACTGTCATGGAGTATATATTGAAAACCAGGATCACGCTGGCCAAAAGCTTGCTTTTATCCGAAAAAATCTCTGTTTCAGAAATAAGCCGCAAATGCGGCTTCAGCAGCGCTTCTTATTTTTGCCGTGCTTTTAAGGAAGATACCGGTGTTACCCCATTGGCTTTCCGGAAAGAGCACCTTAGCATCGATCAAGATAATTCCACATAACTACATCTTCCTTCGGTAGCATAAGTATATATTTTTAGCGGCGGGCACAAAATGCCCGCCGCTTTGCACATTAATGTCTTTACAGAGCCAGCAGTTCCTGCTCTCTCGTTTCCAGAACGCCCACGAAGTTCATCACGCCCTCTTCGTAGTTGTCCATCAACCACAGTTCCTTGAATTCCGCGGCGATCCAGTCGGACAGCGCCACCAGTTCCGCCTTCTTTTCCTCGGATACAGTCTGGCTCATGCGGATCTTGCAGTGCTCTGCGGACAGAACCACCATCTTGGCATTGACGGCGATCTGACGCTTCAGCTTATCGCAGATGGGCAGTGCCTCGATATCCTTCAGGATGTTATTGACATACCCGATGACATTGTCAAAGTAGAAGTCGTCGCCGCAGACTGCCAGATCAAAGTAAGGCACATGCTCGGTCTCGTTCAACGGCTGGAAGAAGATCTCGCCGCACATGGTGCCCACATGGATCCGCTCCGGCTCCAGCAGATAATAATTCGCCATCCGGTACAGCAGGCGGGATACGCCCTCACAGCCGAATACATAGAAATCAACAAACTTCTCAGCCGCATGAATAAACTCTGCCTTAAAGGTCTCGCCGTTCTGCTCCGCACCGATATTCCAGCCATACTGGCCGGCCAGCGCCATGGGTACCATGCTCCACACAGGGAAGTGGGGGGCGTATGTATTGGCCCAATCCGTCATCAGCAGGCCCTCTGCACCGTAATCCCGGGCGATCTCCGCAGCAGTACGGATATTGAAGGAGGTAACATCAAAGCGGCCGGTAAAGCTCAAGTGGGTATTGCAGGAGGGGCAGACATAATATTTAACGCCGGCCTGCTGGAACTCGATGCAGTGGGCTGTCATGACCTGAGACTGGATCAGCTCATAGCCCCATTCCAGTACGATGGCATCCCGGGGGATCATGTTGTAAAGATCCTTATACTTATAGATCATATCCGCCCAGAACATGATCTTCTTGCCGTACTTGTCCCGTGCCAGCTTGTCCACCCGGTTCAGGTGCTCCATGAAGGCAATGTCCTTGCCGCACATCTTGGTATGCTGCTCCATCTGGAACTTGCCCAGCTCAAAAGCCTCGTCCATACCCACATTCAGCCATTCGGAACGGAAGTGCGGCAGCAAGGAGCCATAAAGGTTATCCAAAAACTCCATGGTCTCCGGCAGCAGCGGGTTGACGGTGGTGCTTTCCGTATGGGTCTCATCTCCCAGAGCCAGATGCTTGAATTCATCCTGCTTCAGCCAGTAGCCCATGTGGCCCAGAGAATTCTGATTGGGCACCAGATCGATAAAGCGGTCAGCGCAGTACTGATCCAGCTCCTCAATATCCTCGGGAGTCAGGCAGTCAAAGCCCTCGGTATACTTGGGGTAAGCGGAATACTTAAAGCAGTTGACTTCCATATACAGCTGGAACTCATTGTACTTCAGCAACGCCAGCAGGTCGATGTATTTCTTGATCAGCGCCACCTTGGGCATACGGGAGCGACTGATATCCAACATATAGCCACGACGCTTCAGATCTGGCTTATCGTTGATGGTAACAAAAGGCAGCTCGCCCTTGTTCTCCTTGATCAGCTGATATAGAGTCGTCGCTGCACGGAACAGGCCTTCATCACAAGATACCGTCAGCGCAACACCGTTTTCATCTACAGTCAGCAGATATTCTTCCTTGTCAAACAGCGCCACATTCTGAACCTTAACACCTTCTGTTCCAGCTTTCACCCGGTTATAAAATGCCAGAAGATCGCAATCGGCGCAGACGGCGTTCATTGTATAAACGCCATCATGATACTGCAGAAATTTGGGGATCGGATACATTTGAGCACGCTCCTTTGTTATAAATGAAATCTGGTTTGATTATAACACCGTGAGCGTTATGCATCAACTTCTTTTTCGTAGCAAATTTTCATTTTTTCAAACAATGTTCAATTTCATTCTATCTTGATTTCTCGAACAAAGTTGATTATGATAGTTTATACACACAGCCACTTTCATTATTTCAAACTATACGAGGTAAACATTATGGATATGGACTCCCTGTTTCTGCGGTATAACATCAATCCGGATATTTTA
>JAZNGJ010000056.1:0-7587 GCA_045576415.1 Faecousia sp.
ACCTAATTATAAAATCAACCACGATCAAACCTCCGAGCAATATTGAGATAAATGGAAAGGGCAGTGGCGCCGATCCGCGCGACTAACTTTGTTACGAATCCCTTAAACGCAACAAAATAAAAATTTTGTTGCATTTAATGCACAAATATGATATAATACAGGCAAAAGAAAGATTGGAGGTTAATTTATGCAGCGTTATTCCGATTGCCCGTTGATTTTGCGGGATTTTTTGACTTATCACGAAACGATCAAGGGTCAGTCGCCCAGAACCATATCGGAGTATTATCTTGACCTGCGTATGTTTCTGCGCTTTGTTAAATTGATGCGATGTGATATGCCAATACATACGCGCCTCGATGAGATCGATATAAAAGATATTGATCTGGCTTTTATCGGCTCTGTCACCACTTCGGATGTGTTCGATTTTCTTTCCTATCTTGCTAACGACCGTACAGCGAATCCGGATTCTGCTGTGCCGGAATATGGTATCTCACCAGCGGCCCGCGCCAGAAAACTCTCTGCGCTCAAATCCTTCTATAAATATCTTACGGTTCGTACGAAACAGCTGCAGGAAAATCCGGTAGCTGATTTGGAATACCCAAAGCTCCGGAAAAGTCTTCCTAAATACCTGACATTGGAGCAATCTGCTGCGCTTTTGCAGGCTGTCAGTGGGCCTAATGAGAAACGCGATTACGCGATTCTTATGCTTTTCTTGAACTGCGGAATCCGGCGAAGTGAGCTTGTCGGCTTGAATCTGACGGATGTATATGAGGATCGGATTCGTGTTGTCGGCAAAGGTAATAAAGAACGCTTTGTTTATTTTGGTACCTCCTGCCGCAAAGCGATCGATGCATACCTTCCTGAACGCAACAAAAAAGTGCTGTCTGACAATCGTGCTCTATTTGGATCCCGTGACAATAACCGCATTAGTGTTACTGCTGTTCACAGACTCGTGAAAAAAGCGTTTTTACAGGCCGGATTGGACGCTACGCAGTTTTCTGCCCATAAATTGCGCCACACAGCTGCAACCATGATGCTCTCCGGCGGCGTGGATGTCAAGACGGTTCAAGAGGTTTTGGGCCATGAAAACCTAAATACCACCCAAATTTATACCCATATTGAGAACACAGAACTGAAAATTGCTGCGGAAGCAAATCCATTGTCCAAGCTGGACTTTACGGATGATAAATAATAAGAAGCGCTGCTCTGTCCTGAGCAGCGCTTCTTTTACTGATTCTTTTTGATCTCTAATCTTTGAATATCCCGCACGACCGCGTCCAGCTCTTCCCCGGAGATGTTCCACTGTTTTTCTATGATCTCAGCTTCTTCCCTTCTTGCGCTGATCGCGCCGTCCAGATTACCCCGGATCTCGCACAGCTGCGCTATGGCCTGCAATGGATCCAGAAGCGGCGGGGATTTCTGTACCTCCAATGCTTTGCGATAATACTGAAGACCTTCGTCATAGCGACCGGACCGTGTCAAGTAGTCGCCGATATTATGCCAGACGCACCATTCCTCCGGGTGATCCTTTTCCATCTGTGCCCAGATAGTGAACGCAGCTTCCCTATCTCCCCGTTGCCATGCGATCATACCGCGGTAAAGAGGCACACGGTAGCTATGCTCGATCTCACCGAATTGATCGCAGATCTTTTCGGCTTCCTCCAGACGGTAATCATCGATCAGCTGATCCATAAGCCACATGTAAGCACGCCAATTGTTGGGGTGGCAACGGACAAAGTCCATGTAGTAGGCGATCTGCAAATAATGGTTGCAGCCGTTCCAATCCGGAATGTGTCCGCCCATGGCCTTGTTTAGCTCAGCGTGGGCGATCCTTAGGTCGGGATCCCGCTGCAGGGCTTCTTTTGCGTACATTTCAGCCTTCTCGCAGTGTTCAGCAGCAAGATGGTTTTCCATCTCAGCCAGCATTTCGTAAACCTTTCCGTTGCCGGGTTCCTTCCGTCCTTTTTGCAGCAGAAATCCGCGGGCGGCTTCCACTTCACCGGGATCAAAATACCGATCATTCCAGAGCATATTCTGGATGCGCTCTATACGGGTTTCATCCGAAATAGCGAACAGTTCATCGATCGTTACACCGAAAAAAGCTGAAATAGCAGGGAGAAGACTGATATCCGGTGCTACCACTCCCCTCTCCCATTTGCTGACTGCTTGCGGCGTAACACCTAAATATTGGGATAATGCTTCCTGAGTCACTCCGCGCTTTTTGCGAAGTGCTTTTATCTGATTTCCAATTTCCATTGGTCGTCCCTCCTATTGCAAGTCAGTAACAGGCCTGTTGGAAATATCCTAACATAGTATGGAACGAAAGACAATGACCGGGCATTTTACTGCGCTAAACCGACAGTTTACATGGCAACCTCGATAGCTTCCCGGAGATTGCGGACACGATAGACCGTAAGATCCTTGGGAATTTCCAACTTTTCTGACCCGTTTTTGGGGATAATACACTTTTTGAACCCAAGTCTTGCTACTTCGCTGAGCCTCTGATTCATGTGGGATACACTGCGGATCTCCCCTGTTAAGCCCACTTCTCCAATGGCAGCCAGATCATCCGGGATCACAGCATCCCGATAGGAAGATGCTACCGCCAAAGCCACTGGAAGATCGGCTCCCGGTTCATCCAGCTGTAGCCCTCCGATCACATTAATATACACATCAAAGGCGCTGAGCTTCATTCCTGCACGCTTTTCCGCGACTGCCATCAAAAGAACTGCTCGATTGAAATCAAAGCCGTCAGCAGCACGGCGGGGTACATTAAATGTCGTCTTTGTCACAAGTGCCTGGACTTCCGCAAGAACCGGGCGCGTTCCCTCCATCACGCAGGCAACACAGGTACCGCTTGCACCCTCCGGCCGACCCTCCAGCAGCATCTGGGAGGGATTGGGAACCTCTGCAAGGCCCGTATCCCGCATTTCAAATACGCCGATCTCGTTGGTAGAACCAAAGCGGTTTTTAGCAGCACGAAGAAGCCGGTAAGAGGTATTCGGGTCTCCCTCAAAATACAGCACGCAGTCCACCATATGTTCCAGCACCTTAGGACCGGCGATATTACCGTCTTTATTGATATGTCCGACGACAAAAACGGTAATTCCCTGCTGCTTTGACAGGTGCATCATGGCCATTGTGCAATCCTTCACCTGGGAAACGCTTCCGGGAGAGGAATCATTCTCATCATGATAAAGCGTTTGAATGGAGTCAACGATCAGAATATCCGGCTTGTTCTCCCCTACTGCTTCCAGAATGTCGGAAAGACGGGTCTCGGAAAGGACCAGCAGCCGCTCCGGCTGCACACCAAGCCGCGTGGCACGCAGACGCAGCTGCCGCTCACTTTCCTCACCGGACACATAAAGAACGGAACGCTCTTTGCACAGTTCATTGCAGATCTGCAGCAGAAGCGTTGACTTTCCGATTCCCGGCGCACCGCCTACGAGGACCAGACTTCCCTCTACAGCGCCGCCGCCCAGCACCCGGTCAAGTTCACCCATTCCGGTGCAAAAACGCAGCTCATCGCCGCTGTCGACCTGAGAAATGGGTTGAGGCTTTCTGGATAGGCCGCTGGGAGATGTCTTTCCTTTTCCTACGGCAGCGGGCTTCTCAATATGCTCTTCCATGGTATTGAACGCGCCGCAGGCAGGACACCTGCCCATCCACTTTGGTGTCTCATTGCCGCAAGCGGTACAAAAAAAGACAGTCTTTGTCTTTGCCATAACAAATACCCCTAAATGTATAATTCTATGTTGTATTATACCAGCAAAATGTAATGCGGTCAAGTGTTCGAAAGATATGTTCCGACAGTTGCTGCGATCACACAGCAAAGCTTATTCTGGTATTCCGGGCTGCGCAGCTTTGCTTCCTCCTGGGGATTAGATAGAAAACCGCATTCAATAAGCAGCCCTGTTCGATAGATATGCTCCATCAGATAGATACCCTTTGCTGTTTTGCACTTGCGGTTGCCGCCGGGATTAACGGTCTGTGTAAATGTTGTCTGAAGCTTTTCTGCCAACTGTCGGCTGTCGCCCTCTGCAGCATAAAAAACCTGTGCACCGCCGTATCGGCTGTCCGAAAAAGTATTTTGGTGGATGCTGATGAGAACGGCGTTCTCTGTTTCATTTACGATGCGTGCCCGCTCCTTCAGATCCGAGACCTTCTGCGAGGCAATGGTATCCCCTTTTGTGTGGATCGAAGTATCGGTAGTCCGGATCATAACGGTATCATAACCCAGAAACTGCATCAGATCATTCAGCTTGACTGCGATCTCCAGATTGATGGTGCTTTCCAACACACCGGTGCAGGAGGTCGCGCCTCCGTCGATACCACCGTGTCCCGCATCAATGACAAAGCGGTACTTCCGCGGAATCGGCGTATTCTGCTTGACAGCAGTGACGGCTCCGCTGCTCAAATGGGCGATCCCGATAAAAACAATGATCGCAAGTAAATAAAACGGAAGAAAACCAAACCAATGATAACGCTTCATGGACAACACCTCGCAGTAACTTATGCGATTTATGCTGCCAGCATGCCATATAGACACGGATCGTTAAACCTATATATCAAAAAACAGGAGCGGGTCATCCCCGCTCCTGTAAATTGTGGATAATCAGAAGAACTTCTTTTTGCAGACCGTAATAACAGCCAGACCTGTAATAGACAGAACCATCAGAATAGCGACAGGCGCAGCCATGGCATTATCGCCGGTGGGAGGAACATTATTCTTAACGACCTTGTCCAGCTTGCAGCCGGCATCGAACTGTACTTTTCCGTTGTAGTTCAACAGCTTGCCGGTAACAGTGATGGTGTCGCCCACAGCCAGATCCGCAGCGCCGTCACCCTTGAGACGGAAGCACTGGATGGGCTTATCCTCACAGCCGGAAACCTTGATGGTGACAGTGATGTTCTTGTACTGCTCACTATATTCGGTGTCGATGGAAGCGATCTTACCGGTCAGGGTATACTCCCCTTCCAGAGCCTTGCCAGCTTCCAGAGCATAAGCGGCATCAACGATCTCCTTCTCAGTGGTGGGCTTCGTTGCTTCGTCTTCGTTGCCGGAGTCGTCATCATCGGTAACAGGGGCTTTGATCTCAGTCAGCCATGCGTTCTTGGCCTGAACTGTGCCCTTATAGGCACCCAAAACTGTCTGGATCACAATGACATCGCCGACAGCGGGCTTGGTTGCCATAGCGTCAAAACGGTCGCCACCGTAAGGCAGGTACAGGCCATAGACATACAGCTTGTTGCCGTCGTCGTCGCTGATGTACAGATTGCCATACTTGGCATCCTTAATTTCGGTGACCTTGCCGGTAATGGTATACATTTTCTCGGAGTAAGCTTCGGTGGCGCCTTCCGCGGCGGCATCCCATGTGTTCTTTGCAATGGTCAAAGCCTGAGAAATCGTTGCTTCGCCCTCAACAGTAGGCTTGTAGGAGCAAACAGAGCATACGCCGTCCGTGTATTTATGGTTGGCGGTCTCGAGTTTGATCTCGCCGCATGCGCACTTGGTCTCCTTCGTTACATGCTTGAAATGATCCTGCTTGCTGGCAGCCTTGCCGGTATCCTTATAGTCATGGGTATGCACAGGCTGTTCGACCTTAGTCAGTGTCAGCACACTGTTCTTACCGGTAACATCGGGGTATGCACCAAAGGTATCGTAACCGCCGCCGTTTGCAAAGGTCTTATTCTTATCGTTATTGACGATAACAAAGCCCTCACCGCTTTTAGTAACCGTCCATACATCGCTGTTTTTGCCGAGTGTTGTGGACACATTGAAGCTGTTGTGTGTGCCGCTCAAACCCAGGTATTTGCCGTTGCTGTCCTGGATGGTGATGCCGCCGTCAACATTTTTGATGGTAAAGACCAGTTCGCCTGCGGGGGTTGCAGTGTCGACACCGGCCACAGCGGTTGCGGGCAGATAGCCATAATTCTTTGATGCATCCAGAGCGGTGGCGTAAAAGCCGCCGGCGGAAATGAGGTAATTGCCGTCAGCGATCACAGTTTCTCCGGCTGCCATTGCCATCACAGGCAGCAGGGATACACACAGGACCGCTGCAAGGATAATTGCGATCAGTTTTTTCATATGTCCTTCTCCTCCTATTTTTTAACCATTTATCAGCGTCAAAACATGCAGAAATAACGTCAATAAATAGCATTTTGGATATAAAAATTATACCATTTACAGGAAGCTAAGTCAATGAGCAGTCGTTGTTTACAGGAAAAATTTGTATTTTGCACAAATTTACCATCGAATGCTTGTACCAAATATATTTTGCTCTTTGTATCATTCGCACAATGGAACCAGCCTGCAGATTCCGGCATAGTATGACCCGGAACGACAGTTCCAAACAAATCGGAAACGGAGGAATCATTTTGGATCGCAGAAACGATATGCAAAAGCATGGCGAGGGCCGTCTGCCGGCAATGGCTCCGCTGGCAAATCCCTATGTTCCTTTCCAGATGGAGGATCCGCCCAAATACGAAGCCCGAAAGGCACTTATTCGCGGAACGCTGTTTCCCGGTCTGGATCTGCCCTTTATGGGTATGGTAAATCAGAAGGAAAAGCCCGTAACCCCGAAAACAGAGCTGCAGGTCATGGCTTTTGCTATTCAGGAGCTTGCACTGTATCTGGATACCCACCCGGAGGACAAAGAGGCACTGGAGCTCTACAGAACCTATCAGCGTATGTACCATAAGGGCTCCATGGAATATGGGGAAAAATGTGGACCGTTAAGCCACGGGATGCCGGTGGATGACAAAAAATACACATGGCTTAACGATCCGTGGCCTTGGGAATATGCGGGAAATAAGGAGGGCTAACCATGTTTGTGTATAATAAGAAGCTGCAGTATCCTGTAAAGATCGACAGACCCAATCCCCGGCTTGCAGCCATCATTATCAGCCAGTACGGCGGCCCAGACGGCGAGTTAGGCGCCTCACTGCGCTATCTGTCCCAGCGGTATTCCATGCCTTTTGACGAGCAGAAGGGGCTTCTGACAGACATCGGTGTAGAAGAATTGGGGCATTTAGAGATGGTTGGCGCACTGGTGCACCAGCTGACCAGAAATCTTTCTGATAAACAGATCGAGGACAGCGCTTTTGCTCCCTATTTTGTGGATCACACCACCGGCGTGTTCCCCAATCCTGCATCCGGCGGTGTTTATAATACCGGTATGATGCAGGTAAAGGGCGACCCCATTGCGGACCTTTGCGAAGATCTCGGTGCGGAGCAGAAAGCCCGTGTCACTTATGACAACATCCTTCGCCTTTCGGACGATCCGGATGTCAACGATGTGATCAAATTCCTGCGGGAGCGTGAAGTGGTACACTTCCAGCGCTTCGGCGAATCCCTGCAGCAGCTGAGGGAGCGGCTGAATCAGAAGAATGTATACTGCATGAACCCGGCCTTCGACCTATAACAAAGATCCCGCCCCGGGATTACCGGGGCGGGGTGCTGCTTATTCTGTGGGGGTTATTGAAGGCAGCGTTGTAGGAAGCAACGATTCGTTTACTACATAGTAATAGTGAACAACATAATCATCTGGGTACTTGGGTTTTGGACCTTCTCCGTACACACCTGGA
>JAZNGJ010000057.1:0-2226 GCA_045576415.1 Faecousia sp.
CCATTCATCAGAAAACCGGAATTGGTCGCCTCTCTGCTTACTGCGGCGCCATCAGTGCCGGTGTTGGCGCAGGTGCCGGCATTGCCTATCTCCATGGCGGCCGGAAAGAAGCCGTGGCGCACACGGTGGTCAATGCTATTGCCATCCTATCCGGCACCATCTGCGACGGAGCGAAGCCCTCCTGCGCTGCCAAGATCGCGGCTGCGGTGGATGCGGGCATCCTCGGCTGCGATATGTACTGGGAGGATCAGCAGTTTTACGGCGGTGACGGCATCGTGACCAAGGGTGCGGACAGAACCGTCAGCAATGTGGGAAGACTGGCCCGGGAGGGTATGAAGGAAACGGACAAGACGATCCTGAAGACCATGCTGGATGAATAAAAAAGCAGGCGTGCAAACACGCCTCCTTTTCTGTTCGTTAGAAAGAGAACCACCTGCTATGCAGGTGGGCAAAAAAGAGTTCTACTTATGCCCAGAAAATAAACCTCCCGATGATAGAGTGCAAACAGGTTCGCCAACCGTCTACAAACTAGTACAAAGGGAGGTTATCCAAATGGACAGGGTGATTATAGCACAATCTCCGTTCGATAGACAAGAAGCTATTTTAATAGCGGCGGAGCATTTCGTGCAAAAGGAAGATATTCGGTGCACCTTAAGGTGCGGCTGGTAATAGGCCCTTATAGGGCCTGTGCAAGCCACTGGCTAAGCCGGTGGTCTTGACTTCTCCTTCTTCATAGCTAACCGTATTGTGTCCAGAACGAGATTGATGGTTTGTTGTGTGGCTGTCTTATATGCCACAATGCTGTTATCGTACAGATCCCGGATCATGGATAAGTACAGTACGCCTTCCTTGGTATGGATGTAGGAAATATCTGTGACCCATTTTGCATTTGGTCTGTTTGACTGAAACTGCCGATTTAGCAGATTCTCATACTTATGCACCTGCTGGCCAAGATTGACCCATTTTCTACGTCGGCGAATCTCTGACAGTAGACCATACTTTTTCATAATTCTAAGCACAGTTTTTGGATTTTTCTGAATATTTCTATCGCTCAGCCATCTCCAGACCCGTCTGTATCCATATGTTTTGTCTGTCTCGTTCTGACATTCCTTAATCTTTTTCGCCAACTCGGTGTCACGCTCTGGCTTACCCATCCCCTTAACAAAGTCATAGTATCCACTGCGAGATACCTCGAAGAATTTGCACATAACAGATACCGGATATTCTTGTCGGTGACGATAGATGACTGCATACTTGACCTTTGGCCTCACTCCCTTTCCGTGGACTGCAGAAAATCCCGCAGCAACTTGTTTTCCATCTGCAATTTTGCTATTTCACGTTCGTAATCTTCATTGGTTGTCAGCTGGCGGGTACGCGGCCTCCCTTTTGGCTTTGGCACGCCGGGTATCTTTTTCTTGCGCTCTCGTTTTAGTAGTTCATGAACCGGACGGTAGCCTGTTAGTCCTAATTCGTCAGCTACTTCCTGCTGTGTCATTCCCGATGCCAGCATCTCGTTGATCTGTTTCAGCAGGTGTTGTTTCTTTTGATATTGTCTTGCCATACAATTACCCCCTAGTGTAGTTATTATCCTACACTAGGGGGTGTTTTGTCTATTGTCCGTTTTTACTGGTTCTGTTCAGGCATAGCCGGGGGTTCTCTTTGGTACAACCACAAGAAAAGAGCAAGGTCTAATCAGCCTTGCTCTTTTTCTCAATATATAAGTTTAGGTGTGTTGACTTCCATGTTTCTTAATTTTGTGTTGTTTGCAGAAGATACATCAAAGAAGATGATCATCTCCTGCTCGTATTTATTGCCCAACAAATCCTGAAAATGTAGCACCAATGAAGCCTGTGCTTCATATGCACTATATTGCGGAAGAAACTCCACCTGAATATGGATTGCCACATTCCGCATCTCGCCTTTTTCAAAAGTCGCAAAAGGGAATTCCACTGTTTGTTCCTCTTTGTTCTTATTTTTCCAATGGCAAGTTAGGTTTATTGCCGTTCCTGCACCTATATTTTTCATCATTATCCACTCTGATAATATAGTACATTCTCTAGGATGCTCATCACTAAGAAACAGCAAAGTATCTGAATCGTAGTTGTTTTGCCCCAATATGTCGTCAACAGGAGCGGCATCAAAATACGGCCTGTATTCTAGTCGTTTTGTCTCTTCGAATTGTCTTTGCGATTCTTCAATTTGTTTATATGTAGCAAGTCGGATCGT
>JAZNGJ010000058.1:0-6716 GCA_045576415.1 Faecousia sp.
ATATTCCACAGCGGTCAGGTACATATCTGCCTGCAGATCATCCCCCGGCAGGTTGGCGGCATCCTTGTACTCGTACAAAGGTGTGCCTTCCTCCACCTTCAGGCCGTAGCAGCTGATATGCTCCGGCAGAAGCTTGTTCACATTGTCCAGAGTTTCCTGCCAGTGATAGATATCCTGACCCGGCAGGCCGTACATCAGATCAATGGACACATTCCGGAAACCGGCTTTACGGATCCGGTGGAAAGCGGTGACTGCCTGACCGTAGGTATGGGGACGGCCCAGTTTCTTCAGCATTTCGTCGTCATCGGACTGGATGCCCAGGGAAATCCGGTTGAAGCCCTCGGCACGGAGCCGGTGCAGCAGCCGGTCGGAGATGGAATCGGGATTGCATTCCAGGGTGATCTCCGCGTCATTGGCCACGTCGAAATTCCGGCGGATGGTGGTTAAGATGACGGCCAGACCGTCGGCACCGAAAAAGCTGGGGGTGCCGCCGCCGAAATAGATGGTATCCACCTTATAATTGGGAGCCAGCTCACCGGCTTCCTTGATATGGTCGCAGACTGCGTCCAGATAGCCGTCAATGATCTTATCCTCCTTGGTACACAGGGAGTAAAAATCGCAGTACTGGCACTTGCTGCGGCAGAAAGGAACATGGATATAAATGCCGAGAGGCGTCTTTTTTTTGCGTCCGAGTAAGGCCATAAGGCACCTCCATCGAAATCTTAAAGTAGTAAAACAAATGATCGTTTACAGCAGCAGAACGAATGATGTGGCTATCTTCCGTCTACCATGTCATCCCGAGGGCAGCACAGCTGCCCTCGCAATGACATGCTTCTTTTTAGTGCGTCGCTTACGAAGCGAAACGGCCATTTATCAGCGAATCAATCCTCGTCCAGCTTGAGGACTGCCATAAAGGCTTCGGAAGGAACGGCAACAGTACCGAAGGTACGCATGCGCTTCTTGCCTTCCTTCTGCTTCTCCAGCAGTTTCTTCTTACGGGTAATGTCGCCGCCGTAGCACTTGGCAAGAACATCCTTGCGCAGCGCCTTGATGGTCTCCCGGGCGATGATCTTGCCGCCGATGGCCGCCTGCACCGGGATCTCAAACTGGGCGCGGGGAATATTCTCCTTCAACCGCTCGCAGATCTTTCTGGCACGGGGATAGGCATTGTCCGCAAAGAGGATAAAGCTCAGCGCGTCCACGATATCGCCGTTCAAAAGGATATCCAGCTTGACAAGCTTCGAGGGACGGTAGCCGATGAGCTCATAGTCAAGGCTGCCGTAGCCACGGGTGCGGGATTTCAGCGCGTCGAAGAAATCGTAAATGATCTCATTGAGCGGCATTTCATAGTGCAGCTCCACCCGGTTGGCATCCAGATATACCATGTCCTTAAAATCGCCCCGCCGGGAAGTGGCAAGATCCATAATATTGCCCACATATTCCTGCGGCGACATGAGATTGACCTTGACGAAAGGCTCCTCCGCCAGCTGGATCTCCATGGGGTCGGGATAATCCAAGGGGTTGTCCACCATCACGGTCTCGCCGGTGAGCTTGGTGACCCGGTAGACAACGTTGGGGGCGGTGGTAATGAGGTCCAGATTGTACTCCCGTTCCAGACGCTCCTGAATGATCTCCATGTGCAGCAGTCCCAGGAAACCGCAGCGGAAACCGAAGCCGAGGGCAATGGAGCTTTCCGGCTCATAGACAAAGGAAGCATCGTTGAGCTTCAGCTTTTCCAAAGCATCCCGCAAGTCCTGATACTTGGCACCGTCAGCAGGGTACACACCGGAATAGACCATGGGCTGCACCGGACGGTAGCCGGGCAGGGGCGCGGGGGCAGGGTTTTCAACAGTTGTAATGGTATCGCCCACCTGGGTATCGGAAACGGTCTTGATAGATGCGGTGATATAACCGACTTCGCCGGCACCGAGAGCATCCTTGGGCTTCAGTCCGCCGGGGCTCATATAACCCACTTCCACTACCTTATAGGTTGCCCCGGTTGCCATCATCTTAATATCCATGCCGGGCTTGACGGTGCCCTGCTTGATGCGGGCATAGACGATAACGCCCCGGTAGGAGTCGTACTGGCTGTCGAAGATCAGCGCCTGCAAGGGGGCATTGCGGTCGCCCTCGGGGGCGGGGATGCCCTTAACGATCATTTCCAGCACCGCGTGGATATTGATGCCGTTTTTCGCGGAAATTTCCGGCGCGTCCTCGGCAGGAATGCAGATAATATCCTCGATCTCCGCTTTGACTTCGGCAGGACGGGCAGAGGGCAGGTCGATCTTATTGATCACCGGCAGCACTTCCAGCCCCGCGTCTGTTGCAAGGAAGGTATTGGCCAGAGTCTGAGCCTCTACACCCTGAGAAGCGTCCACCACCAGCACCGCGCCTTCGCAGGCCGCCAAACTCCGGGAGACCTCATAGTTAAAGTCCACATGGCCGGGGGTATCGATGAGGTTCAGGTCGTAGGTTTCGCCGTCATCTGCTTTGTAGGTCAGTGTTGCGGCGGAAGCCTTGATGGTAATGCCACGCTCTTTTTCCAGATCCATAGAGTCCAGGATCTGGGTCTCCTGACCCCGGTTATCCACCGCGTTGCACTCCTCCAGCAACCGGTCAGCAAGGGTGGATTTGCCGTGGTCGATATGTGCGATAATGGAAAAATTGCGGATATGAGAAAGTTCTGTCATTTTGGTTACACCTCATAAATGGGATGCATAGGCGATACTATGTCATTCTCTTAATTATACCGAATGTTTTCCAAAAAGTAAACCGTATGTTTTCGGCATTTTCCGGGGAAACTGTATTCAGACTGCGACAAAAACCGCCGAAAGCTGCAAATTTTGAAAAAAATTCTTAATAAACCCTTGCCAAAAGGGAAAAATCGCTATATAGTCTAACCGCATAAAGAATTACCGCTGTAAGAAAAAGAGGTGCATATACATTGAGCAACCCGAAGAAGGGAACCAACAAGTCCGCCGAGGACCTGCAGGCCGCTCTGCAGAGCCTGATCGCTCAGGGCCGCAAGGACGGCATGATCCGGGCCGAGGAGCTGAACTCCCATCTGGAAAAAATGGATCTTACCCCCGAAAAAATCGAAGAGATCTACGACCGCTTTGAAGCCATGAACATTCAGATCGTCAGTGCCGAGCTGGATCTTGGTGATGATCTGGAGCTGATGGACGGACTGGACGACGACATTGACCTTTCCACTGTAGACGATGAGGATCTGGTGGATCCTGTGGATCTGGCTGCAGAATACAATCTGGACGACCCGGTCCGTATGTATCTGAAGGAGATCGGCCAGGTGCAGCTTCTGTCCGCCGAGGAGGAGATCGAGCTGGCACAGCGGGTCAGCGAAGGTGACCAGGCCGCCAAAATCAAGCTGACGGAGGCCATCCTGCGTCTTGTTGTCTCCATCGCCAAGAAATACTCCGGCCGCGGTCTGCACATTCTGGACCTCATTCAGGAAGGCAACACCGGCCTGATCCGCGCAGTCGACAAATTCGACTGGACAAAGGGAAACAAATTCTCTACATATGCCACCTGGTGGATCCGGCAGGCCATCACCCGTGCCATTGCCGACCAGGCCCGAACCATCCGGGTTCCGGTGCATATGGTAGAGGTCATCAACAAGGCCACCCGCTGCAACCGCAAGCTGGTGCAGGAGCTGGGCCGTGAGCCTACCGTGGAGGAGATCGCTGCCGAGCTGAACCTGCCCGTGGAAAAGATCATCCAGGCCAGCCGCACCGCTGCCGACACCCTGTCGCTGGATACCCCCGTGGGCGATGAAGAGGATACCTCCATCGGCTCCTTCGTGGAAGATGAGCGCACCCCCGGCCCCGCCGACGCCACCTCCAACGCCCTGCTTGCAGAGGCGCTGAAGGAGATCCTCGATACGCTGACCGAGCGGGAAGCCGATGTTCTTCGGATGCGCTTCGGCATGTACGACGGCCGTACCCACACCCTGGAGGAAGTGGGTCAGATCTTCGGCGTTACCCGTGAGAGAATCCGCCAGATCGAAAACAAGGCCATCCGCAAGCTCCGCCACCCCAGCCGCGCAAAGAAAATCAAGGACTTTTATTGCTGATAAGAAAACGCCGGCACAAGGACAAACCCTTGTGCCGGTGCTTTTTATTCATGATGTACTTCCTTCGCTACATCCCGAACGATCGCCTGCATCTGCTCCCACTTGATCTGCATATCCGCGGCAAGGGCAAACTGAGTCCTGGCGCGGATCAGATTATGCTCCGGATAGGCGGTTTTGAAATAAATATCGCCATCCAGATAGTCCTTCAGGAAGCGGATGCCGATCTCCACCGTGATGGTCAGCGCGCCCAATGCCAGATTTTCGATCTCCACCTCGGTAAGCGTGGTGGCGGCCTCCAGATACCCCTTGGTATAGACACGGAATTTATTCAGATCCAGCTTCATTTTGGATGCGTCCGGCTCATCTTCCGCCGCCGTACCGGCACCGAACCGGATGGAATCACCGAAATCATGGACGCTGAGGCCGGGCATGACCGTATCCAGATCCAGAACGCAAAGGCTCTTGCGGGTTTTCCTGTCCAGCAGGACATTATTGAGCTTGGTGTCATTATGGGTGATCCGCAGGGGGATCTGCCCCTCCTCCCGCATCCGCTGCAGGATGCTGCACTGGGCTTCCTGCTCCAGAGCAAAGGCAATCTCCGGCTGCACACCGGCCGCGCGGCCTACATTATCCGCCTTGATGGATTCCTTCAGCTGCCGGTAGCGATCCACCGTATTGTGAAACTCGGGGATGGTCTCGTACAGCGTATCCGCAGGAAAATCCGCCAGCTGGCTCTGGAATCTGCCGAAGGCCAATGCGCTCTGGTAGAAATCCTCGTCGCTCTCCGGCGCGTCCAGACAGAAGCCGCCCACAAAATCATACATTCTCCAGAATTCCCCATCCGGATCCCGGTGACAGTAGTTTCCCCGCAGGGTCGGGATGAAATGGAGCACCATCCTGGGATCCTCCACCCGCTGACGGATGTGATTCGTGACGGCGCTGGCATTGCTCATGACCTTCATGGGGTCCTTAAAGACATACTTGTTGATCTTCTGCAGGATGTATTCTCTGCCTGTATCGGTAGTGACCTTGAAGGTGCTGTTGATATGCCCGTGGCCGAAATTCAGACAGGAAACCGGCTGACCGCTGATGCGGAAGGCGTATGCTACTTTCTCTATATGCATCGAACTGCACTCCTTTTTCTCCAAAAGCTGGAAACAAGCATTTTTGACAGTATATCACACTTTCCGTTTTTTGCCTAGCTTTTTACAAAAAACATCCGCAGAAAGCTCTGCGGATGCTCTTTTTAAGATTTTCTGATAAACTTCTCCCGGCACTTGGGGCAGGTGATGGCAATTTTGCCTTTCCCCTTGGGCACCCGCACCGGCTGGCGGCATTTGGGACAACTAAAATACCTGTGCTCCCGGTCCTTGATCCGGTCCAGAAACAGCAAAAACCGCCGGTTTTCCTGATACCGCTGATAGGTATTCCGGGAGAAAGTGCGGAACATGGCCCAAAACAGCAGAACATAGGAAAGCAGGCTCAGCACCAGATCCACCAGCGCCCACGGAATGAACATGGTCAGCAGGCACACGATGACGCCCGCGCCCAGAATATACATATTCAATTTATCCGTGCCGTAGCGGCCCGTCATAAACCGCTGGAATCCGGCTGAAAGCTTTGCGCCCAGCTGCCGGAACCAACCGCCAATACCATTCATGTGATGATCACCTTTTGATTGAGATAGTATCATTATATTGCAAAAAAGAAGGATTTCAACCGGAAAGAATCAATGTTTACGGATTGTTAAATTTTGCTTTGGAGTCAAAAGAAAATAAACTTCGAAAAACGGTTGCGTCCGGGAAAAGGTTATAGTATAATTAAGCTGTAAAAATACGGGCACAGACCCGAAATTTGGAGGAATGATTATCATGTTTCAGGCAATGATCGAAACTTTGAAGGCCAATCCCCGCAAGATCGTCTTCACCGAGGGCCACGATGCCCGTATTCTGGAAGCAACCGCACGTCTGGTAGAGGGCGGCTTCCTGACCCCCATTCTGGTGGGTAATGTGGAGACTGTCAAGGCCAACGCTGCCAAGGGCGGCTTCAACATTGAAGGCGTTGAGATCCTGGATCCCGCTACATACGAAGGCATGGACGCCATGGTCGAAAAGATGGTCGAGCTGCGTAAGGGCAAGATGAGCGCGGAAGAGTGCAAGGCAGCTCTCAGCAAGGGCAACTACTTCGGCACCATGCTGGTAAAGATGGGCTATGCTGACGCTCTGCTGGGCGGCGCTCCCTATTCCACCGCTGATACCGTCCGTCCCGCTCTGCAGCTGGTCAAGACCAAGAAGGGCGCCAATCTGGTTTCTTCCTGCTTCATTATGGTTCGCGGCGAAGAGAAGCTGGCTATGGGCGACTGCGCCATCAACCTGAGCTACGAAGACAGTGTGGACAAGGAAGGCAATGTGACCGTTTCCGCAGCCCGCAAGCTGGCTGAGGTCGCCATCGAAACTGCCAACACCGCCAAGGTATTCGGCATCGACCCCAAGGTCGCCATGCTGAGCTTCTCCACCAACGGCTCCGGCAAGGGCGGCACCGTCAAGCTGAGCCATGACGCCACCATCGTCGCCAAGGAGCTGGCTCCCGATCTGATGATCGACGGCGAGATGCAGTTCGACGCAGC
>JAZNGJ010000059.1:0-34838 GCA_045576415.1 Faecousia sp.
TGCAATACACCCGCATGCTGAAGGATCAAGGTGTCGAAGTGTATTTTATCAATGACAGTATCAAAACTTTTGACGGGGATGGCGAGCTTCGGCTCGCCATCATGGCCACCCTGGCCCAGGACGAAAGCCGCAAGACTTCCATCCGCGTGAAGAGTGGTCAGCAGACCTCTATGGACAACGGTGTCTATTACGGCAACGGCAATATTCTTGGCTATGACCGATCTGAGCAACTCCTGCCTGATAAGACAAAGTTGGTGGATTTCTTTATAAACCCGGAACAGGCAGAAACGGTCCGCATGATTTTTGATATGTATTTATCTGGTTATGGCCTCGTCAAAATCAAAGATGAACTGGAACGGCGGGGACGAAAAACATCCATGGGAATGGATAAGTGGCATCCCACGGTGATTTCCCATGTTTTGAAAAATTCCTTCTATTGTGGAATCATGACTTACCACAAAGAATTTACACCGGATTATCTGAAGCAAAAGAAAGTAAAAAACTACGGACAAATTGAATTTACCCAGGCACAGGGAAAACATGAACCTATCATCACTGTAGAAGAATATGAAAGGGTGCAACGTCTTATGGAACAGAAGAGAATGCAATGCAAGAATCTGAATACGGGGCCGCGGTCGAAAGGCAAGAAACCCAAAACCACAGTCTGGGGAAAACTGTTAATCTGTGAATGCGGGCATACCTTCAACATGCGCAAATGGGATCGGCCTGATCGTCTGCCTGGAAATGCGTATCAATGCTACAATTCTCTCCGTACCGGTTCCTATAAGAGCCGCTTGAAGAAAGGTCTTCCTGTGGATGGCATCTGCCAATCTCCTATGGTTCCGGAATGGCGGCTGCAGATGATGGCCAATCTGATTTTCCGGAAATATCTGTCTGAAAAAGATAAGGTGTTGGCTCTGGCAAATTCCATTCTGGAAAGCTACAATGAGGACAACTCAGAAAAAGAAGACAGAGCGGCTCTGCTTGCGTCCAAACAAAGGGAACTGGCCAGACTCACCAGAAAAATGGACAACTACATCGATATGCGCGCAGAAGGCGATCTTACCCGGGAACAGTACAGGGCCAGATGCGGGGAACTGGAACCTCAGATGCAGAAGCTGCAGCAAGAGATCCAGGAACTGACGGTAGAAGCCGAGCCTGCGGAAGTACCGGACTACAAGGAAAAGATTACGGTCCTCCAGTATGCACTGGAGCGATATACAAACATCGATGAAGGCCAAAATGTACCGGAGTCGGTCATCGAAGCCTTCGTAGTCAAAATCGTGGTGTCCAAAGACGGTTTCGACTGGTATCTGCGGTTCGACGGTGATCCGGACAAGCCTCTGCACTGCGAACTTCAGGGTAAACGCAAGACGAACACAAAAATCACTGTTTCGTCGGGTTGTTCCCCCGCTATGGATTGTAGCCCCACAGGCTGCTATCAAAACTGGGGAGGCATAAGCTGTACTTCGAATTTTCCATCGGTTTCGAGGAAGCGAAGAAGTACCGTGAAGCCAACGGTCAGTACCTTCGCCCAAGCCAATGGCAAGACCTGACCTGCCAGGTTTATATCTGAATCACAATGCGCCTACCGTCACAAAACGGTAGGCGCATTTTTTTGTCTGCGGAAATCTAACCCGAGAGATTTTGGAATTACAATCCGTAGATTTTTGAGTGTAGGAAACAAAGACAAGGCAGAGTTTTCTGTACTCATTTCTGTTATCATTTTTGTTCTCACCTGATAACAGAAATACGATCCTCAAGCAACACCTGGATACTATGTCTTTGCACCGACATTTATACCGACATTAATCCGACAGTTATTCCGCCAACTGGCGGTAATGTGACAGGATGATGGCGGGATAAAGTGGCAAAGGATATCTGTCGGCAATTTACAGTATCATTTACAGCTCCATTTACAGCTTCATTTATAGCTTCGTTAAAGCTTCTCTTCTAGCTTCGTTTCTACCCTCACTTCTACCCTCATGTGCAGTTTCGGTAACAAGGCCATTTACAGGGTCATTTGCAAGGCCAGATGAACTTGTATAATTTCTGACTATACAAATTCCAAATCCCACCAGCCAGTAGCGGCAGATGGGTCATTGTCTGTTTTGAGAATACCGGGTCGATGATCCTAATCACTATCCAAATTATGATTATAATCATGATTAGGATAATTGTTAGGATTGAATCTTTAGAAGTGTGGGGATCCACTTGCTGATAATTTATATAATAATTATCAGCAAAATTATTAGAATGATTATTAGCTTAAATCGATTTTAGACCTAATCCCCCATCTTAGCTTGCAAACATTCTAAGTATACTTATAATATTTGCAGCAAATTTGAAAGTTCAGGCCTCAATTTTTGAAAATACTCCTTTCTGTGTTTTTATAAAGGCGCACCAAAATGAATTGAAAACTGAGAAAATCATGATATAATTATTGCAAAAGATGTAAAAGGTGGTTTTACCTATGAAAGGATCTGAAACCAAACTGGTTGCTTTTATGCAAGGATCAGACAAGCGATTTGTGATCCCTGTATATCAGCGCAATTACGATTGGAAAACAGAAAACTGCAAACAGCTTTTTGATGATCTCAAGAAGGTTATCAAGACCCACCGTAAAAGCCATTTCTTTGGCAGCATTGTGTCTGTGTACAATCCTGATGGCGAGAATATGGAATTCCAGATCATCGACGGTCAGCAGCGCCTGACTACGATTTCTTTGTTGCTTCTGGCAATGTACAATTTGATCAAAAACGGCATCATCGCAGCTGAGCAAGGCAATCTGGCAGATAAGATCTACAGAACTTATCTGATTGACGAGTGGCAGAATGACGACACACGAATCAAACTGAAACCGGTAAAGAATGACCAAACCGCTTTCGGCAAGCTGTTTGATGACGAAACAGAGCATGTGAAGGACTCTAATGTCACTATCAATTACCGCTATTTTTACGAGCGTATCCAGCGGCAGGAACTGACCATGGATGAGCTGTTCGAAGCGATTCGCCGTCTTGAAATCATCAGCATCACCTTGAACCAGGATGATAATCCCCAGCTGATCTTTGAGAGCTTAAACTCCACAGGTGTCGCTTTGAGCGAAGGTGATAAAATCCGCAACTTCATCCTCATGGGGTTGCCCACAAAGCAGCAAAACTCTTTTTACGAGAAATATTGGAATAAAATCGAAGTATGCACCGGGTACGAAGTAAGTGCCTTTGTCCGGGACTATCTGAGTGTAAAGCAGCAGTCCACTCCCTCTTTGAATAAGATCTATTTCACATTTAAGGCATATGTGGAGGACGAAGCGCTTGAAACTGAAGGGCTGCTTGCGGACCTGTTGGCCTACGCGAAGCTCTATGAAATCCTGCTCAAAGGAAATACCGCCAGCAGGCAACTAAATGTGTGCATTACCCGGCTGAATCGCTTGGAATCCACTGTTACAAGGCCCTTTTTCCTGGAAGTGTTGCGCCTGTTCACAGAGGGCAAGCTTTCTATTGACGACACTGCTTCCATCTTCCTGATTACAGAGAACTATCTGTTCCGAAGGACCATGTGCGAACTGCCCACCAATGCGTTGAATAAGATTTTCCTGATGCTTCATAAGGAAATCGTTCGTTACGACGGTACGGATGACAACTACCTTGAGAAATTCAAGTACGCATTGCTGTCCAAGCGGGAACGCGCCCGGTTCCCGGATGATATTGACTTTGCAGAAGCCATTGATACACGGCAGGTGTATCAAATGAACGCAAAGAATAAGCTGTACATCCTGGAACGGTTTGAAAATGCTGGAACAGAAGAAGATAAAGATGTTTATCGTCATTTGGATGACGGAACATATTCTATTGAGCATATCATGCCTCAACACCTTACCCCTGTTTGGGTCAAGGCGTTGGGCGAAGATTACCTGCAGATCCATGGTACTTGGCTCCACCGCATGGCAAACTTGACACTGACTGCTTACAATTCCAAATACAGCAACAGCTCCTTTGCAGACAAGAAAACCATGAAGGATGGATATCTGCAAAGCGGCATCCGGATGAACCAGCGTATTGCCCAGAAAGATAAGTGGGGTCTTGCGGAACTGGAGGAGCGGAGCCAGTATCTGATCAAGCAGGCACTGGAGATCTGGCCCACACCGGTTACCAGCTTTAAACCTACAGAAAAGCAACTGGATTCTTGCACGCTGGATGATGATATTAACCTCAGCGGCAGACTGATTGCCCGGTTTAGTTACAAGAATACCGAGCAGCCTGTAACCAGTTGGATTGATATGTTTGAGCGTGTCGTGAAGATCCTGCATGCAGAGGATCAAACGGTACTTTCCAAGCTTGCCTATGCGGATGCTGAAGCGGTGGATCTTGCTGTATATGTCAGCACCAACAAGGCGGAGCTGCGCGGTAGCAGCGAAGTGGAGGAAGGCCTGTACATCGAAAAGAATACCAGCACATGGATGAAGGTGTCCATACTGCGCAGACTGTTTAAGCTGTATAATGTAGATCCTACAGAATTGGTATTCTACCTACGGGACGAAACCGACGAGACAGATCCTGTGGATGTCAGTGAAAAGCAGGCCCTGCGGAAGCGCTACTGGGCATATGCACTGGATGCGATTCACGAAATACATACGGAGAATGGCTCTTTTAGTAATGTCAATCCCTCTGTGCAAAGCTGGATCAGCGGATACTTTGGTATCAGCGGCTTCTCAATTACTTGCACAACAAGTACAAGCTTTGCGGGAGTGGAAATCTACCTTGGCAACGCAAATAAAGATAGAAACAAGGAAGCCTTTAACTATCTCTTCGGCTTTAAAGACGAGATCGAAGCAAAGCTGGATAATTCCCTGATATGGAGTCGCGGTGAGGATACCAAATCCTCTAAGGTGCATATCCGCTTGCACGATGTCAACATCGAAAACGAAGAAGATTGGGCACGAATGGCAAAGTTCCATTCTGAGTGGAGTAAGAAGCTCTACGATGTGATCGTGCCGTATCTGAGAGCAAAATACTTGAATTGACCAACAGCCTCGGGGAATTCTCCGAGGCTGCGTTACTTTATAGGATCGGTGCAGCAGAGAACATGTCACTATTGAAAATATGTGCGATTAGATGCAAAAATTTTCAATAGACATTGACTTGCGTTATATTCTTGGGTATAATCTTATTGAAAAAATAGTGAGAAAGACGCAATTATTTTCAATAGGAGTGGTTGAATTGGAGATCAAGCGTGACTATTACCTCAATAAACTGATAGCAAAAAAGCATAATGGACTGATCAAAGTTATTACCGGCATGCGCCGCTGCGGAAAGTCCTATCTGCTGTTTACTCTCTTCAAGAAGCACTTGCGGGAGAACGGTATAAATGCAGACCATATCATCGAAATTCCCTTCGATTCCTTTGAAGCCAAAAGGTTCCGTGATCCCGAAGTTCTCTACCCACATATCAAGGCTCAGATCGTTGATGATCAGATGTACTATATTCTGCTTGACGAAGTACAGCTTCTGGGGGAATTTGAATCCGTGCTGAATGGATTTATGCGTATCTCCAATGTGGATGTGTATGTCACCGGCAGCAACGCGAAATTCCTGTCCAAAGATATTATCACCGAGTTCCGTGGCCGGGGTGACGAGTTGCATATGAACCCGCTGTCCTTTGCGGAGTTCATGTCAGTTTACGACGGCAATAAATACGATGGCTGGAAGGAATATGTACTCTACGGAGGCCTGCCGCCTGTAGTTTTACTCCCCACCCCGGAGCAGAAGATTGAACTGCTCAAGCGACTGTTTGACGAAACCTATGTCAACGATATTGTTGGTCGGCACAGAATCCGTAACAAAGATGAATTCGAGGAATTGATCAACATTCTATCCTCTGGCATTGGTTCACTGACCAACCCCAAGAAACTGGCGGACACCTTCAAAACCAAGAAAGGCATCAAAATCAGTGTCAACACCGTCAAGAGCTACCTGGATTATCTATGTGATGCCTTTGTCGTTAGCCGTGCAACCCGCTATGATATTAAGGGCAGAAAGTACATCGACACCCCCCAGAAATACTATTTCAGCGATATGGGTCTACGTAATGCCCGGATCAATTTCCGCCAGATCGAAGAAAATCATACCATGGAGAATATCCTATTCAATGAACTGATTGCTAGGGATTTTAATGTGGATGTGGGATTGGTGTGCATAGCTGGAAAAGACAGCACAGGCAGGAATATCCGCAAACAGTTGGAAGTGGACTTTGTTTGCAACAAAGGCTCTAAGCGCTACTATGTCCAATCTGCCTTTGCTATCCCCGACGATGCAAAAATGCAGCAGGAATCCACCTCTCTTCTTCGGATTGATGACACATTCAAGAAGATCATCGTTGTCAAGGACACTCCTGCTCCTTGGTATACCGATGATGGTATCCTAGTCATCAGCGTGTATGATTTCCTGCTGAATGCTGATAGTCTAGATCTGTAAAGCTCATAAGACTGGAGCGAAACATCTTTATTATCTAATTATTGGAGCGAACAATATGAATCAGCATAAAGAGATTACAACGCTTCAATATATGGGAAGCAAAGCACGAATTATTTCTCATATATGTGAGCCAATTATCAAGAACAATGCTATAAGCACCGTAGTAGATTTGTTTGCAGGAACAGGTTCTGTTGGTTATGCGCTTAAACAGCATAAAAATGTGATCAGCAACGATATCGAACACTATGCATATATCATAAATCAAGCCATCTTAAATGGGTGTACGTTCTCTTCTGCAGACGAGTCTGCGTTTTGGAGCAATGTAGAGAAGCAATATTCACACCTACAGGCTACAATACCGACAGTCCTTTCAGCAGAACAGTTGTTCTTTTGTAAGGATGTTGACTATAAGCAGTATAAGATCTTTTGCGAAAACACTCCATCTGTGTTTTCACCTAAAACAGAAGCTTCTCAAATGAACGAGTTGCTTGCTTTGGTTGCACAGGTGACACCAGGGGTAATTACAAAGACGCCTGTTCCTTGCTTATTTCTGACTTACTATGCAAATGCATATTTCGGAATTGCACAGTGCTGCCAGATCGATGCTATTCGAAGCGTTATTGAAACAGTAAAAGATGAACATATAAAAAATGTCTTATTGACGGTTTTGATGTCCGTCATGAGTGCAAGTGCCTCTACAACAACGCATTTTGCACAATATCTAAAGGTAAAAAGCAAAGCAACTTGCCTTAACCTAATCGCAAAAAGAAGCATTAGCATTATCGATGAATGTAAATCTTTGTTACAAGAATACCGCGAAGCAGGCTTATGCTCAACGGCAAGCGCAACACAGTCTCCGTGTTTCAATCTTGATTTTTCTGCCTGTTTAGATGCCATTAAACTAGATGGTACTGTCCTGGTGTATGCGGATCCACCGTACTTTAAAGAACATTATTCTAGGTACTACCATGTTCTCAACACTCTGTGTTTATATGACTATCCAGCCATGGCCGTTAATCCTCAAACACATGAGCTTTCTATTGGCAGATATAGAGAAAATAGAACTGTGTCTGATTTTGGTAAGAAAGCAAAAGCGCTGGGTGCCTTCGAGAAACTAATAGCAAGATGCGCCCAAGCCGGAGCATGGTTGATGATTAGTTATTCAGACAATTCTATTGTTGATATTACCAGCCTCAAAACTTTAGCTGAAGAAAAATATGATGTACTAATCAATAAAGTTGAACTTAGCCATTCGAAACAGGGTCGCTGTTCCACATCAAAAGTTGACGAGTACATCTTCGTTTGTAGGCCCAAAGAACTTGTGCATGATGTAACCGAAAAACTGAGTGTTATTAAAGAGTTAAAGCCCATCGTTGATAATCCCGCAGGTTTTATGCACAACTATATGGCCCGGAAACCATATAACATCGTTTCTGAGATAATCAAGCGCTTTTGCCCGGAAGGTGGTTGTGTATATGACCCGATGTTTGGTTCTGGAACAACAATTATCGAAGCAAGCAAACTCGGTCGCAATGCTATTGGAACAGATATTAATCTTTTGGCATACAAATTATGCAAAACATCTTTAACAAAATGGGATTTACAAGAAGCCGAAAGTCTGATTGACACTTTTTGCGGGGATGTATATTCTGCATGCCAGCCTTTGTATGAGTTTGAAGAGAGTGGCGAAGTCCGTGTTTTGGAAAGATGCCACTTTGATCAGACGGATGGAGAACTTGTGCCAACGCAATATTGGTACAAGCACAACATCAATGGTAAGCTGACAGGCCGAAAAAAAGCTACTGTGTCGCGCTCATTTGCTGATTCTTACAATCAGATTCAAATATGCGAGGTAAAAAACATTGACAACGCTGCTTTGATACCAAACTCCCGAATCGCCATAGGAAACGGTGCTACGGTATACAGCTATTTCTGCAAACGGAACTTAATTGCGATTGACCGCATAATCGGGATTCTTCGGTCCTATCAGGATAACCCAGGCTATGATATCCTCGAAATGTTGGTTTCGTCGGCCATCAATCTAATTAAACTCTCGGACAAAAAAGCATCTAGCCAGATGCCGTATTGGCTTCCCAAAAAGGATGTAACCTCAAGAAATGCTGTTATGGTAATCACACAGAAGGCAGCTGCTGCAAAAGAAGGTCTTTCTTACCTAAGAGAAACTTGCAAAGGTTTTATTGATCCCACCGGCACTTCTAACATTGTTTTGCAAAATATACCTGCGCAGAACGTCTCGTTAGATGTATTGCCCAATGAATCGGTAGACTTAATCTTGACAGATCCCCCATACACGGATCAAGTTCCGTATCTTGAATATAATCAGCTTTGGTATAAAGTGATGGGGTGGGCTGGGTTCTCTAACGAGTCACTCGATGCAGAGCTAGTTGTTTCAGATGCCCCCAGTAGAAACAAAGATGCTAAAAACTTTAATGATATTTTTGCAGAGATTCTCAAACGAATCACGCCCTCGTTGAAAATGAATGGTTATTTTATTATGTTCTACCATTCATTTGATCTGAAGTCCTGGAGCGAAATTCTAAAAATGATGCAAACGCACGGATTGACATATTGTGGGCAGATCCCAAGCGCAACCCCAAGAAAGTCTTTCAAAGCGGTAATTACTCCTAAAGGCACACTGGATGGCAACTACATCGTTGTCTTCCAGAAAAGAGCATATATTGAATCCCTTCGGTTTGACGGTACAGTAGAGGATGCAAAAAAGCTTGCCATCCAATGTGCTGAGAGAATTATTGCTGCACGTAAAGAGGTAACCTCTCAAGATTTATATGATTGCGGTATGCTCAAGGAATCTTTTGAGCGTGGATACCTGCAAATTCTATCTACAAAGTACAAAACCTTTATTGATGTTATCGGCGATTCTTTTGATTTTCAAAATGGATTGTGGAGGTGCAAATAATGTATTGGTTATTAGATTATGCAGAGCAAGAAAACCTTCGGCAGAGAATGATCCATTTGCAAAACACTATTCTAAACCGTCAACCCAGGGATCAGTCTGAACAGGTTTTCCCCTTTATTGGGCGAAAGAGTCGTGCGATAGCACGGACCTTAATTGAAAATCTTACTGATGAAAATGCAGTCGTTGCAGATCCCTTTGGCGGTTCCGGCACTTTTGCCTATGCTGCTCTTGACGCAGGCAGACACATATTGTTCAACGAATGGGAACCCTATGCTTTTAGGATGTCTACAGCGCCCTTCCGTGGTGTACCGTCTACTGCGGATTACTGTGAAGCCCTGCGGTTCATTGCACAGCGAGTAGAGCCTGTTATGGACTCCATTTACAAGACACGATGTCCCAATTGCGGCACCGAGCTTCCTTTTGATGGTTTGTTTTTTGACCGCGATCCCCTTGAATTCTACCATCCGATGCATCATGAGCGCCTGGGCGATAATGGAGAAAATGTAATTTTTAGAGATAGCAGATATAGATGTCATTGCGGCTGTAGGGAAAAGCGCTACGACGATTTTGACGAAGCTGTACGGCTTCAAGTAGAAGCCATGCCGTGCAACTTCCCAGACGTCCAGCTAATTGAAAACTCCCGCTTAAATTTTACTGCACCACAATATACGTCATACCGAAACCTGTTCTCTAAGCGGCAACAAATAGCATTAATGACGCTTAAGGATGCAATCTCGGAGCTACCTGATTCAACAAGAACCTTTTTCGAAGACACCTTAATCTCTATTGCACACTGTGGTAAATATACAGATTATCGTAGCAAGAGTCAGGATAACCATTGCCCCGAAAACAGGTTGAAGGAAACGAATTTATATCATCGTTTTCTGGAGAAGTTGAACGAGCGAAAGCGGTATATTTCTTCCCAGCAGTTCGACCTCAATCTGTTAGAGTCTAATTTCATGGATTATCGTCGATTTATGCACACAATTCTCCCTAATACTGTTGATCTTCTTTTAACAGATCCCCCATATGGCGATAATGCACAGTATTTTGAACACGCCCAAAGGGTACATCCGCTTATGGATTACTCTCTGCGGGAAGATGAAGAAAGGCTTAGTAACGAGGTTGTCATCAGCAATTCCCCGGCAAGAATGGAGAAGCATGGAAAAGAACAGTTCCTGGCAGATATCGAAAGATTGTTCATGGAAGCCAAGCGGATTGTTAAAGATCATGGTTTTATGGTTTTGTATTTCAGACCGCAACAGCGCGAGTGGATTAGCGACCTGAATAAGCTGAAAGATTTTGGTCGTCGTCATGGGTTTGAGCCACTCTTGACTATTTCTGCTGGAATAGCTGACCCTTCAATGCGAGCATTAGCGTCTGCTGCGTGGAATTTCAAAAATGATGTGTGTTTTATTTTCTTGAAGCTGCAGGAAGGTGAACGTCGTTGGTATGAAGGTCAGACTGATGTGGACGAGCTTGTTTTCTTGGCAGCTCAAAACGCCGCAACAGATCAAGGTAATCCCTTTGTTATTACCCAGTTTAACCAGGAATTTTTATCTCAGCTGCGCAGATGCGGATTGATGCGGTTGGCTAATCCGGCATACGAAGGCAAAATTCGAAGAACGTTGGATCGATATACCACTAGAAATGGTGCGCAATACCGACTGACTGGATTATCCCCGTATACCCTAATGAATCGCGAAATGAATGCAGAAATCAGACTCCGCGAATTTGCTCCTGTTGTTATCGAAGAGTTAACGGCCGATGGTCGAGGGTTTACCTTCGAAGAATATGTTATCCATTTAGCTTCCTTTATGGAAAATGGTAGCCGTGAAATCATTAACCAACTCCATACTGCCAATAGACTGATCCCAGAATTGCTGAATGTTTATGCGGAATTGGATGAATCACAAGGCAAATTCTTTGCCCGGAACACAGCAATAGCAGCTCATAATGTCGAAGGTAGGGAACATCTATGTGCAATGGATCCATATGACTTTGAAAGACTGATTGCTGACTATTTTGTCCGGAGAGGATTTGTTCACGCAGAGGTTATCGGTCGCTCCGGAGACCGAGGTGTAGATGTTCTTGCTACAAATATTCAAGGCGAGTACGAGCTCATCCAATGCAAGCGATATCGCCAAGGCAATAACATTGGATCTACCCCTATCCAGCGGGTTCATAGTTATATGCGCACACGCAATGCAAGCAGAGCTTGGGTTATTACAACATCTGATTTTACACCAGAAGGTCAGGACGAAGCCCGTATCACAAATGTAACAACTATGAATGGACAAGAGCTATTGCAATCTCTGGAGTTATATTATCCAGGTCGTTTTTGCCTGTGACATCATTATTGTGAATAGCGGCAATACCTATTGTGGCACATGTCAAATGATGTGTGTCCCAAGGAAAGGGTACATATATGCAATTATCAAAGATAAAAATAAAGAACTATAGATTGCTTATTGATGCCGAATTGGAAGTCGATCCCAAGACAACCTTAATTGTGGGTAGAAACAACACGGCCAAAACATCCTGTTTTTCGTGCATTGGAAATGTGCTGGATGGAAAAGCCGTATCCTTCGATGACTATCCACTATTAAGGCGAGAAGATTTCTATACTAAAATTGCTCTGTTTATGGAGCAAAAGCTCTCTTATGAAGATCTTTGTAAGCAGATCGAGATTATTTCCATAGAATTTTTAGTGGATTATTCGTTGGATGATCCGGATGATAATTTGGGTGCTTTGTCGCCATTTATCATTGATGTAGATGTGGATACGACAACTGCCTTGATTCGTGCAGAGTATCGACTAAAAACCGATGAAAAAACCTTGTGGGCGCTCTTGGAAAGCAGCTACTATAAGGACGGCGTTTTTTCGCCGAGCGAAGAAGCGCATAAGCTACTTGCCGATATTTTTGGAAAATTGTTCGGATTAACTGTATATGCCATCAATCCAAATGATCCAGAGGACAAACAAGTAAAAAGCCAAAAGGAGTTATATGATCTGTTCCCATTCCATGCAATTCCCGCTGAGCGAGTTCTTGGTGAAGATGAAACACATAACAGTTCTCTTGGCCCGCTAATCTCCAATTTCTTTGATGCGAACGAAGCAGAGCTGGATCCAGATGTTGCCGACGAAATCAAACGCTTACGCAAAATAGTGGAAAAAGCCAATAAAGATGTTCAAAAGCAAAGTGATGAAATTCTGAGTGCTGTTGTGAACAGTTCTATTGGCTTTGGGTATCCTAACATAGAGGAACTAAAGCTTGGGGTTACAACACAGCTCAGCATTGATGACCAAATTAAGAATCAGACCAGATTATCATATATCTCTGCCACTGCAAACGAGAGCTTGCCGAGTTCTTACAATGGTCTCGGATATAAAAATCTGATCAAAATGCAGTTTCTCCTTGCCGCATTTGCCAAAGATATTGAAAAGCGCGGCGTTGCATGTGTACCACTTCTCTTTATTGAAGAGCCTGAATCTCACATGCATCCGCAAATGCAGACTGCTTTTGCCGCATACTTGGAAAAATTCCTTAGCAAACTCTCTGCTGTCCGAATTCAAACTTTTCTGACATCGCATTCTGCTCATATAGCAAATACTATGGAGTTTGCAAAGATTCGGTATGCGCAAAAGTCTACCGCTGGTGTGATTTACAAGAATTTGAACACCTTTGCTCAGGCCAATTCCGATAATGTAGATTTTATCCGGAAGTATTTAACTTTGACTAAATGTGATTTGTTCTTTGCTGATAAAGCGATTTTTGTGGAAGGTGCATCCGAGCGTTTGCTGCTGCCAGATATGATTGAGAAGTGCGAAACCGCCGGGGTGTTTGGCTCATGCAAGTATCCTTTATCTGCGCAGTATTATGCATTAATTGAGATTGGCGGAGCCTATGCGCACAAATTCATTCCATTTGTTGAGTTTTTGGGCATACCATGCCTGATTCTTACTGATTTAGATTCGGTGGCAGAGCAAACTAGCAAAGATGGAAAAGTAGTAAAGAAGTCTGTCGTGGTTAGTCTGGGAAAAACGACATCGAATGAAACCATAAAATGGTGGGTTCGTAAAAACAAGGGTCTACCGGAGAACGACACATCAAAAATTGACCTCACAGAAATTGTTGCGATGACTCAAGATGCCAAAACCAGAGGAAAATGCCATATTGAGTTCCAAACTACTGAGAATGGTTTGTGTGGACGCTCCTTGGAAGAAGCAATTCGTAATGTCAACCGAAAGCACTACAATTTAGGCAAAAAGATAAGCGATAAAAAGCTGGAATTTAAGGGAAAGAGCAAAACCGATTTCGCTCTCGATCTTATTTATGGATGCTCCGATTATTGTGTCCCAGGATATATAAAATCTGGATTGACATGGCTAAATAACCAAAGAGTTCTTGAGTAAGGAGGGGCCAGTTCATGGGTGGAAAATACTTTGGTGCAAATTACAATCTTGCAAAGGCAGAAGCTGACAAGGTTGATGCCCAGATTATTGAAACATTTAAGTCCGGACACAGTTTCCGTGTTGAAGCAGGTGCAGGTTCTGGCAAAACCTACTCTCTGAATCGAGTTATTGAATGGATACAGGCAAATAAATGGTCAGACTATAGCCGAAAGAAACAAAATGTGGTCTGTATTACTTATACAAATGCGGCCGTAGACGTAATTGCAGAAAGGCTTGCAAAGGACTCATTTATTCTTCCTTCCACAATCCACTCGTTTGCATGGAATGCCATCAAACAGTATCAGAGCGTTTTGATTGATGCTGTTACAACTAATCCTGAATTTCTACCGGATGAGGGCGATTTTTATAAGGTTACAGAAGTTGCGTATACTTTGGGGCATCGATATAAGGAGAATGGTATTCAGTACCTTTATCACGACGATGTTCTAAAACTATTCTGCCTGCTTCTGGATAATGCTAAGTTTCGTCGTGTGTTTGCGGATAAGTATCCTTTAATCCTAATCGATGAATATCAGGACTCCTATAAGCCTATTATTGATCGATTTGTTGATTATTTTATTGCGAAAGCTATTGGGCCACAATTTGGTTTTTTTGGTGATGCCTGGCAGACCATCTACCAATCCAATAAAGCTTGTGGCACAATAGAACATGACAATATCGATGTAATCAAGAAAAGTTCTAATTTTAGATCCGCACCAAGAATAGTACAGCTTCTCAATGATATTCGTCCAGACTTGCCCCAAAAATCTGCAATTGATGGATTTGATGGAGAAGTTGTTGTAATTACCTGCGAGGATTACAACGGTGCTCGACGCACAGATCGCAATTTCAAGGGGGAGTTACCTTCTGAGGTATTAAAATCTCGCTTAGGAGAAATAGAAGCTAAAATAAAGCAGGATACCCCCAATGACGAAACCCTTAAAATTTTGATGATCACTCACAAAGTTCTTGCAACACAGCAGGGATACGAACAACTCCTAGATGTTTTAGGTGATGGCCTTCGCAACAAAGAGGACCCGTTCCTTCTGTTTTTTATGAACACAGTTGAACCAGTCTACCAGGCTCTTTGTTCATCAAATATGCAGTTACTCTTTGATGCACTAGGGATTAAGCGCTATCCAATTACAAAAAAGTCCGAAAAAATGAAATGGAAGAAACTCCGTGAACAATTGGCAGATGCACGGACGAAAAGAGCTATTGACGTATTGGAATTGGTCTATCAAACAGATTTGATTCCACCAGCACCGAAACTGGACGGATATTATCGTTTGTACCACGATGCTCCGGAAACAATGTATATTGCAGAAACTACAATTCGATCCTTCTTGGAGTTGGAATACACACAGTTTCTGGCTGCGATTGACTTTTTATATCCTGAAGCAGTTTTCTCTACCGAGCATGGTGTTAAAGGTGAGGAATATGACAATGTTGTTTTTGTTGTAAGCAAAGGGTGGAATCAGTACCAATTTGAATCGTATGCACCAATGATAACAGGTCATTCCTCCATCCCGAAAGGCAAAGAGGCATCCTTTGAACGGAACCGGAACCTTTTCTACGTCTGCTGTTCAAGACCGAGAAAAAGATTATTCTTCTTTGTCACCGTGCCAGTTGACCCCATATTCAGAGCATTTTTAACCAAGCTCGTTGGTGCAGGTAATATTTATACCTATCAGCAGTTTATACAGGTACCGAAGTAGACAGCCATAACTAAACAACGCCCACCGATTGCCTGATCGGTGGGCGTGCTCCATATTTATGTTCAATCGAAAATTATTTCCCCTGTAGCTCCGATATCAGGTGGGCGCAGTATTGTAGACCATCGATAAATGCTTTGCGTTCATAGGCACTACACAGGCGGCAGCAGAGGTTAAAGACGGCATTATTGTCATCCAATGGCAATGCGCACAAAAACTCTTCCAATTCCTTAAAGCCGTCACCGATCTCCGCAGGATCGCTCTCATGGGATTCGGCATAGGCTTGGTAGAGCTGATCCAGAACGGTCTCGCAGCTACTGTCCCCGGAATCGAATGTGTGTGCCTGGATATATGCGTCCAGGCGGCGGGCAATCTCTTTCATGGTGCCACCTCCTGCGCCAGGAGAACACCGACGCGAATTCCCTCGATAAACCCAGCCTTCTCATGATCCCGGCAGAGTTTACAGACTGGGTAGACAATCTGATCCATATCCCGCAGGGGCATCCCGTTCATCTGCTGATAGAGTTCGTTAAAGTCCGCACGGATCTGTTCGTTGTCATAAGGATTGTTTTCGTTGTGGCATTCGTAGAGCATGGTGAGGACAGACTCGCCGTCACCGAAGTTTGGTGGATGCTCTGCAATATGCCGTTTCAAAGTTTCCAAGAATTTTTCCATGTTCATCACCTCCTGAAGTGTTGGTGATGTTAACTCTGCCAGGCAGAGATTACAAGTGTCAATAATGCCAAATCTTCTGCCGGAAGCGAATGCGTGATGCGTTCGCTTCCGGCATTTTTGCTGCCCAGAAAAATTTTTGAGGAATTTTCAAAAAGCATTTCCGTTTTGACCCCCATTTTGTGCGATAGAGGGGTGAGGAAGATCGCAGCTCACAACGAGAATCCTGCGCCCACTTTTTGAAGAAAGTGTAAATTTTTCAAAAGGTGTTTCGTTTTACCCCCCTGTTTTGTGCGATAGGGAGGTGAGAGGAATTTCTTCAAGAGCTGTCGTTTTTGAATCTCAATCCGTAGCAAAGGGGAGTGTAGAGAAACTCCAAACTCACTTGGCAAAGTGCATAGCGAAACGGCCCCCAAAATTGTGCAACCATCTGAAAATAAATTATTTTCAGAAAAAGTGGGTAAAAAGGCCGTTCTCGCTGCCTACAGAGTGAGGGGACTTTTTCTCTGCGGTCAAATTGCATATGGAAAGCGGTTTGGAATTGTGCATTCCTCTGAAAAGAAAAAATTTTCAGAAAATGTTGGACAAAATCGCGCTCCCGATGCCTAGACCTTGAGGGACTTCTCTCGTGTACCTTGACAACTGAATACCATCCAACCGCATATGTGCCAGGGGAAGTACGCGACGATATGAGCGTGCCAATGGTTGCAATACGCCGTCAGCCACCGGCAGGAAGGGTTGGATGCAGCGCATTTCCAAAAAGAATACTGCTCCCACTTTTTCAAAAACCACTAGAAAGGACGTGATCATTATGGAAAGTTTTGAAAATGTTTTGAGCGTAATAAGCGGTCAGACTCTCATGGAGCTGACCTTGCCGCCCCAAGATTATGTGATCCGTGGTCTGCTTCCCATGGGACTGAGCATCATCGGCGGCGCACCCAAAATCGGAAAGTCCTGGCTCATGCTGGATTTGTGTGTGAAGGTAGCCAAGGGTGAACCGCTCTGGGAAATGGAAACCAGGCAAGGGACAATCCTCTATCTCTGCCTAGAAGATACGCTTCGCCGTCTCCAAACCAGACTGGACTGTATCACGGAAACCGTCCCGCCCAATGCCTTCTTTGCAACGATTTCCGGTACCCTGGCGGATGATTTGGAAGCACAGATCCTGCAATTCATTCGGGAACATCCTGATACGGTGCTGATCGTGATTGACACCTTTCAGATGATCCGGGGCAATGCGGGAGAGCCTACCTACGGCGGTGACTACGAGGAAATCCAGAAGCTGAAGCGGATCGCTGACTCCCAGCGGGTTGCGATTCTGCTGGTACATCACCTGCGAAAGCAGGGCGATCGTGACCCTATCAACAAGTTGTCCGGCACCACCGGCATCACCGGTGCGGTGGATACGGTGTTCGTTCTGGACAAGTCCCGGCGCCGGGAAGATGGCGCAACCCTCGTCTGCACCGGCCGGGATATCGAGCATCGGGAACTGGAACTGCGGTTTTCCAAAGAAGAATTTGTCTGGAAGCTGATGAATGACAGTGCAAAGGATCGAACTGTTTCTCTGCCCAGAGACATGGCGGCGGTGGTGGAACTGATGAAATCCATCGGGAAGTTCTCCGGCGGCAACACGGAATTCGTTGAAAAAGTCTCTGCCATTGCTGGCAAGGAACTGAATTGCCGTGGCACGAAGCAGCGGATGAACCGTTGGAAATACACTCTGGAAGATATGGGTGTGTACTTCGATCAGACGGATTCTACCCCCGGTAAGGTACTGGATGTTTGGTATGTTCCGCCCTCGGAAACCTCGCAGTCCTCGCAAAAATCCGGGCCGTAAAATTTCCGTAGTGTTCGTAGTTTGCGAGGTCAAACCCGCTGTCGCCCCTGTGTGCCGCTTTCTCCTCTGGGGTAGGGTAAGTATCCCACCCCGCCTCTGAAAAGCCGACACAGGGCAAAAAACAGCCAAAAATACGGGGGTTGGACTCCCCCAAGGAAGGAGGTACAAGTAATCAGCAAAGATACATATGCGTTTTTCCGCAAGCCCAGTGGTAAGATCGGATACTACCTCAAATGCGTCCGCTGCGCCCGACCCTGCAAGCAAAGCTGGCAGGTCAAATGGCTCAGTTGCCCGAAATTCAAGAAATTAGGATGATACCGCATTTTGCCCCTGCGGGGGCGGGTTTTCCCAGACTTTGTCTGGGGCAAGCAGAGCGTCTGGCTGTCCGCCTGCCGCACCCCCAGCCCCAAAGGGGTGAACCGGGCGGCAGCCCGGACCCACTCAATCACAAAAGAAACGGAGGAATTGAATGTCAGAAAACCGAAAACGAAACCAAACCCTAACCATCCGGGTGACGGCAGGCGAAAAGGATGCCATCACCCAAAAGGCGGCGAAAGCCCGGATGAGCATCACCGACTACATCGTGGCATCGTCCCAGCTCACCCAAATCCATGTTGCGGAGGATACCCGCCCGCTGGTCACGGAGCTGAAACAGATCGGCAACAACCTGAATCAGATCTCCATGAAGATCAATGCCGGCGCATTCCAGTCCTACAACTTCCGGGAGGTCATCGAGATGCAGAGAAGCATCTACGAAGCACTCCTTCGCATCGGAGGTGGACAATGGCAACCGTAACCTACATCAAGGAAACCCGGCAGCATCCCAGCGCCATGGTCAGTGTTATGCGGTACTGCTTACAGAAAAGCAAAACCGTAGATCAGCTCACCGGCCAGCGGTATGTCAGCGGCATCGGCTGCGACGGACTGAATTCCATCACGGAGTTCCTTGCCACCAAGCATACCTACGGCAAGCTGGACGGCATCAACTTCTATCAGTATGTCCAGTCCTTCTCTCCCAGGGAAAACATCACCTACGAGAAAGCCCATGCCATCGCCAGGGAGTTCGCCATGAAAGCCTGGCCCGGACATGAGGTGCAGGTGACCACCCACTGCGATGCCAAACACATCCACTCCCATTTTGTTATCAACTCCGTCAGTTTCGTGGATGGCAGAAAGCTGCGGCAAGACCCCAATACCTTGAAGCAGCTCCGAGCCATCAGCGATGAGCTGTGCCGGGCGCATGGCCTGTCCGTCCTGCCTCCCTATGAGAAAGGCGGCAAGCGGATGGGCAGCCGGGAGTATCGGATCGCCGCCAAGGGCAAGAGCTGGAAGTTCCGTCTGATGTACGATTTGACCCAGTCCATGAAGGTCTGCCGTAATAAAAAAGAATTCATCCGGGAGATGAAGCGCCGGGGCTATGAAGTCAAGTGGACGGATGAAAGGAAGAACATCACCTTCACCTGCCCCAACGGAATGAAGTGCAGGGACAGCCGCCTGCACCAGGAAAAATACCGAAAGGAAAATATTGAATATGAGTTATACACCCGACAATGTATCCTCGCAGGGCCTGTCCATGGACGAGCTGGTGAAGCTCAATGGACAGGCACTGGAGGAAATGGACAGAATCCCGTACCAGCCGATCCTCTACGCTCTGCCGGAGGAATGGCTGAAAGCAGACCGGGCGCTGCGGCAGCAGGCGGCAGACTTCCAGCCCACCCTGTACCGGATGATCAAGCCCCTGGCAACGGCGCATCAGATCGCCCGGATGCAGGACGAACAGCTTCAAGCGTTCTATCAGGAGAAGCAGGAGATGATGCGCGCCATCCAGAATTCTCTGCAACAGGATGGGAGAGCGAGAGAGAAGCATTCTTCCGAAATCTCCGAAACCCTGCAAAGCAGTCTCAAATCTATGGAAGCGGTTACTTCGGCCCTGGACAGCAGAATCAGAAAGCTCCTGGTTACCACCTCGGTAGCATCGGTGGCACTCTCGGTGCTGGTCTGCGTGGTCTGGCATCTGCTGGTCGGCTGATTGAGGATGACAGTGAAGATCCCGAAGAACGGCAGAAACAAATCCAAGCAGAACAGGCTGGCTCCAATGTAGGAACGATTCTGGGTCTCGCCATCGGTGCCACCATGGCACTGACCGAAACCCAGACCCCGGAGGAACAGCAGACCATCCAGGACGAGCAGGACTTCAACGAATTCCTAGCTCAACTGGAAGCGGAGGAAGAAAAACAAGGCTTCCAGCAAACCATGTAAACAACACATCTATTTTACGAAGGAGGTAATGCCTATGATGAAATATCCCACCTGGGATGCAAACAAGAAGATGTCAATTCTGAACGAAAGTTACGCAGAATCTGTGGTGGTTTCGGATATAGCTTTCCGAGCCGCTTTTTTGTATTCTGTTGGTTGCGAAAGCGGGGTGCGGCATTGGAACTGAATAAGGACCATGCCGCCCTGATGCTGATGGAGATTCTCTACGAGCGGGGACTGGTGAACAAAGAAACCTTGGAAGCTGCCAGAGAGAAGCTAAAGAAAGCAACCGATTCGCCCAAGGCAGCTTAATCAAAAACTATTATGATTGGAGGAAATATTATGACAAAAATGCAACGGCCCCTCGGCAATGCCTGGGCCTACCTGGACCGAAACCGGCCCCGCAGGGCGGTGTTCTATGGCCGGGTATCCACGGAGCATGAAGCCCAGCTCTCTGCTCTGGAGAATCAGATGCAGTGGTACGAGGATCAGGCCAAGTACCATCCCAACTGGACCATTGTAGGAAAGTACATCGACGAGGGAATCACCGGCACCCAGGCGAAGAAGAGTCCCTCTTTTCTGGAAATGCTGGAGGATGCCCGTGCCGGAAAGTTCGACCTGATCGTAACCCGTGAGGTCTGCCGCTTCGCAAGAAACACGGTGGATACCTTGGTGACCACAAGAGAACTCAAGAACATTGGTGTGGAAGTCTACTTCGTAGAGGACAACATCTGGACTATGGACGGTGATGGTGAGCTTCGGCTCACCATCATGGCTACCCTCGCCCAGGAGGAAAGCCGCAAGGTCTCCGAGCGGGTCAAGGCAGGCCAGCATGTGAGCCGGGAGAAAGGCACTCTCTATGGCAACGGCAATATCCTGGGCTACGACCGGGTGGGCGATACATATGTGATCAACCCGGAACAGGCAAAGACCGTCCGCATGATTTACGATATGTATCTCCACGATGGCATCGGCACCGGGAAGATCGCCCAGCGGCTGACGGAGATGGGGCGGCTGAATGCCTCCGGCGAGAATAAGTGGAGCCACGGTGTAATCTCCCGGATTCTGAACAACCAGACCTACATGGGCATCATGGCCTACGGTAAATCCTACAGCAACAACTACCTGGATCAGAAGCGGGTGAACAACTTTGATAAATCCACCTACCTGTACATGAAGGGCGATTTCCCCGCCATCGTCACCGAGGAAGAATGGAATCAGGTGCAGGCAATCAAGGTAAACCGGATGCAGGCCAGCTTCAGCCCCAATGCCAAGAAGCCCGCCCACGGTAAAAAGGAAAACCATGACCTCTGGGGAAGCCGGATGCAGTGCGCCTGCGGGTGCAGCTTCCGCAAGAACCGCTGGCACAGGAATGCCAATGCCCCGGATAGCTTCGGCTACCAGTGCTACAACATCCTGAACAACGGTTCCGGCAAACAGCGGCGGGAAGCGGGAGCAGACGATACCGGCTACTGCGACCAGCCCATGATTGCGGACTGGAAGCTGGAAATGATGGGCAAGGCAATTCTGGAACAGGTCTTCTGCGAGCAGCGGGAATTGATCCAGCACACCATCGGCCTGATCCGCCAGTGCTACCGTAGTCAGAAGCCCAAGGAAAGCAACCTGGTGGGTATCACCGCACGGATGGAGCAGGTTAAAGCGAAGAAGGAACGGCTGCTGGATATGCGCACCGACGGCGAGATCACCAAAGAAGAGTTCCTGACCCAGCGGCAGAAGCTGGATGCGGAGCTTCAGAAACTGACGGCAGAATATGAAAAGCTGACCCAGGATGCGGAGGATATGGACTTTGATCAGCCTCAATGGGGCAGGATTCAGGAAGCCCTGGAACAGATCCTGGATCTGTCCCAGCCAAAACCCAGTCCCGACCTGATCCGCAAGTTCGTCAGCAGAATCGTCCCGGATGGCAAGAGTAACTTCCGCTGGTACCTGAATCTGGACGGCGGCGATGCCACCGTTCAGGATATGATGGTGGAAGGACGGAAGAATCATGCGGTGGTCACCATCTGTCCGGGGGAGCATGACGCTCCCCCAGACCCGGATGCAGTCATAGACCTGCAAAACACCTCCATACTGGCAATACCCCACAGGCTGCAATCAAGGACGGCAGGAATTAAGTTCTGATTACCTGCTGTTTGCGACATTCCTTGTGACAAGCGAAGATGCGAAAGTGTATTTGTACAGCATGAGCAATAAATGCAGAGTTCACAAATGGAAGGACATTCGGGTAAACCTTTATATCTAAGCATTGCACCCCGGTTCATTACGAACCGGGGTGTTTTTTTGCTTTGCGAGGATGTTTTCCGTACACTAAATCTTGACGCTTCTTATCCAATGTGGTATAAAGAAGATGCATCGGAGGACAGTACACCGTAGTGTAGGGGATCGTAAGCAGAATGCTTGCAGGCCGCCTGTCAGACAAGATGTCGAGTGAGCTCGGTTGTTGCGTTTACGCAATAACTGGGCATTTTTGCATTTTAGGAGGAAATTTATGAATATTCAGTTGACCCCTCTGCAGGAGAACGAGAAAGAAACCTTTATCCGCAACATCCAAATCGCCTTCAAAAAGGCGGTCGTGGAGCAGTTTGGCCCTTTCGATGGGGAAATTATCCCCCGTGATCATGTGATTCGTTCCTTTGAGGCAGAAGGCGCAGAAAGCTACAATATCGTTTTAGACGGCGAAGTGGTGGGTGGAACGGTACTCGCGATCCATCCAGACACCAACCGCAACGAACTTCAGCTGTTGTTCGTCAATGTGGATTGCCATAGCAAGGGTGTTGGTTTTGCTGCATGGCAGGCAATCGAAGCATTGCACCCGGAAACAGAAATTTGGGAAACCCATACGCCCTACTTTGAACAACGGAACATCCACTTCTACATTAACAAATGCGGCTTCCATATGGTAGAATTCTTCTGCAAAGCACACCCGGAGCCGGGAGAAGATTATCCTGATGATGTTCCCGGCGGCGATGGCTTCTGCCGCTTTGAAAAGCGGAAGAAATAACCCCATAGTTCCTATATGAACCATGGTACCATTGGGCGATAATAATGTTGTGTTCAATCTCTGCTGCAGCCTCTGTACTGCTTACGAGCGCAAATCCTTTATTGACGGCCTACAATATGGCGCACATTTGATTCACGAACTATATAGCCGCTGATTTACACAAAACATACCCCCTCCGCTACAAAACAATGTAGCAGAGGGGGTATATGATTATATATTTTTGTGCGAAACCTCTTTTTTATATTCAATGCAGCTTCTTGTGAAACAGAAAAATGTGAATTGCAAGGAAGAAGACCAGTGCGATGGAAATCACACGGTGGAGAATTAGTACAATGGGGAACTGATCCAAAATCATACCAAAGAGACCGGTGGTGAAGGAAATCAAGATCAACCCCAACAGAAGCCAACGCTTCACACCCAACTTCTTTCGGTAAGTAATGGTATGGACGATGTTGAGTAACAAGAAGATTACAGATGCCATCTTATGGATATGTACACCAGTTAGAGGCACCATAATCGTAACGACAAAGCTAATAAGTAGCGCAATATTGAGAACCTTTTTCATGCTGCACTTGCCTCCACGACGGGGATGGTCTTGATGCCAAAAAGGAAATAGACAATGTGGAATACCCATACACAGCCCAGAACGATGCAACCGGTAACGATACCCTTCAGACCCATCATAATGAAGCCAATACTCATCAGCAGGGTCACAGTAACCATAATACGCACCTTTGCTTTCATGGTCATACCGCGACCAGCCACAAAGTCTTCCAGATTATCTTTATAAAGCTTTGTGTTCTTGAACCAACGGTCCAGCTTTTCGGAGGATCTGGCAAAACAGAATGTTGCCAGCATCAAAAAAGGAAAGGCGGGCAGCATGGGAATAATGGCACCAACGGCACCCAGACCAACACCGACGCATCCAAGGATAATATACATAATTTTCTTCATTATTGGGTCTCCATTCGTCTTTTTTCTTTTTTACTTTCGATTACATGGCGGATCGCCATAACGGGATGATGAAAGATCATCCTGGGGCCGGAGAAACGCATAACTTCCCGTATTTTTTCACGCATGTCTTTCTTATAGCAATGAACCTTACAGTTAGAACAGAAGGTTTTGGTTTCCATGAAGGGGCATTTATCACGGCGCTGTCTTGCATAGGTATCCAGCGCAGCACATTCGGCGCAAAGTTCCTTGCATCCGTGCTTTTTGCGGCAGTAGATGGCAATCATCAGAGAAACGGTTTCTTTTTCCCGCTGCCGTTTGGTTTTTACATCCATCAGCTCATTCTCCCGTGTTCTACGGAATATACCGTGTCCGCAATGCCCATGGTGGATTTCCTATGAGATACCAGTATCACGGTCTTGTCGGCACATTCCTCATGGAGGGATTTAAGGATGACAGCTTCGTTGAGGCTGTCCAGATTGGAAGTGGGTTCATCCAGCAGCATAAAGGGCGCATCATGCAGGAAGGCTCTTGCCAACCCTAGCCGCTGCCGCTCACCGCCGGAAAGTGTATCGCCCAGCTCACCCACCTCGGTGTCGTAGCCTTTGGGGAGACTCATAATGAAGTCATGGACGGAAGCTTTCTTGCAGGCAGCGATGATCTCATCGTCGGTAGCATCCAGTTTGGCGAGGCGCAGATTGTTGCGGATGGAATCGTGGAACAAATGGGTCTCCTGCGTCACAAAGCTTTCCATATTGCGCAGGTTGGATGTATTGATGGAATCTACATCTCTTCCAGAGATTTTTACATTACCCTGCTGTACCTGCCAGAAACGCATGAATAACTTGAGTAAGGTGGATTTGCCGGAACCGGAGCGTCCGTTGATACCGATAATCTTGTTCTTAGGGATCTCCACAGAGAAGTTGTCCAGAATGGTTTCCTCTCCATATGCAAAGGTAACATTCTCGGCAGAAGCGCCGTGAAACCCAATTTCTTCCTTACCGTTGATCTCCTCAACCACAGGAGATTCATCCAGGATATCCAGAACACGATTGCCTGCGGCGAAGGTATTCTGCAAGGTTGCGCCCAACGCAGCCAGCGCTACCACCGGGCCAAAGGAACTCATCAGCGCCAATGTGGTGATGAGACACCCTTCAAAGCCGGTAAGTTTAGCAGAGAGGAACAGCATCGCAAGGTCAAAAATCAGAATCACCGTGTTGGTCACAGCAGTATTGCGACCGGCGGTACGCTTCATCCGCTCCTCATCGTGGGATAAATTGTCGGTCTGGGCATTCATGTCCGCCATCCGTTTCTCTCCCTGGCCATACTGGATGGTTTCAGACAGACCCCGGAGGCTATCCAGAACAAAGCCGGAAAGGGCACCGGATTTTGTACGGAAGCGGATGCCGTCATCACCGCTGAGCTTGGATGTGACAAGGGGAATCACAATACCAACGGCCACATAGGCAATTAAAGCCAGAATACCCAGTGCAATATGATAGCTGCCGATAAAGACAACCAATAGGATGGTGAACAGGAAAGCAATGCAAATGGGGGAAATGGTGTGGGCATAAAACACTTCCAGCAGTTCAATGTCGGAGGTGATGATGGAGATCAGGTTGCCCTTATCCTTACCCTCCAGTTTTGCAGGGCACAGACGGCGCAGAGCACCGAACACCTTGTCACGGATCAATGCTAACAGCTTGAAAGCAATAAAGTGGTTGCAGGCTTGCTCTGCATACCGCAGAAAACCACGCACCAAGGCGAAAATTAGCACCGTGCCAAAGAGAACACCGATGCTCATAGACCATTCAGGGTGCAGAACATGGAGGATTGCCTGGCCACCGACAATGGTGATAAAAGCAGCGCAGAGATGACCGATGAGACCCATGAGAATCGCCAGGATCATATAACCGGACAGAGGCTTCACGAGACCGACTAAACGGGCCATAATTTGAAATCCGCTTCTTTTCATGCTTGCGCACCTCCCTTGGTGTAGTTTTCCAGTTCCTGCTGTGCGTTCCATAGCTTTGCGTAAGTGCTATTCTTGCTGAGCAGCGCATTGTGATCACCGTTTTCCACGATATTGCCCTTATCCAGGACATAGATATTGTCCGCTTGGGCCACATTGGCAAGGCGGTGGGAAATCAGAATTACGGTTTTTGTTTTTGCCAAAGCGTGAATTTGGTGCATAATGTCGTTTTCGCTCTCCACATCAATGTTGGAAGTAGCTTCGTCGAAGATGTAAACAGGACTGTCATGGAGCAGCGCTCTTGCCAAGGCAAGCCGCTGGCACTGACCGCCGGAAAGGTTGGATGCTTTTTCATTCAGCGCCGTATCCAAACCCTTTTCGCTTCTGAGGAAGTCTGCCAGGTTCACCTGCTCCAACACCTGCCAAAGAGTATCCTCACCGGCATTGGGTCTTGCCATCAGCAGATTTTCCCGGACAGTTCCCTTGAAGAGGTAGCTGTTGTGGCTGATGTAAGTAAAGTTTTCCATCAAACTTTCTTCGCTGATTTCCCGGAGGGGTACACCGCCAACAAGGATCTCGCCGGAATAGCCTTTATTGCGACCCATGAGAATTGCAGAGATGGTAGACTTACCGCAGCCGGACTCACCCACGATAGCGGTGAAACTGCCTTTGGGGAATGCCATATCCACACCGTGGAGGATCTCCCGATTCGCCTCATAGGAGAAACGCAGAGAGCTACATTGGATGGAGCAATCTTCCGGGATTGTTTCCATTTTCTGCTCAGGTTCCGGCAAATCCAGCAGGCGGAAGATTTTGTCACTTGCTGCCATGCCATTCATAGCGATATGGAAGAAAGAACCCAGTAACCGCATGGGCAGGAAGAAATCCGCCGCCAGCAGAATGATCAGGATACAGCCTGCTAAGTCCACATAACCGGCCCGGAATTGGGTAGTTGCCAAAATAACACCAAGCGCAGCGCCACCGTAAGCGATCAGATCCATCACAGTAATGGAGTTCAGCTGCATGGTCAGCACCTTCATGGTGATCTTGCGGAACTGCTCACTCTGCTCGTTCATTTCCTTGTGTTTAAATGCATCTGCCTGATAGATCTTTGTGGTGGTCAGACCCTGCAAGTTTTCCAGGAAGGTATCACCCAGCGCAGTGTACTGTCCCCAGTATTTGCTGAGCAGCTTCTTTGCCCACCGCTGAATCAGCACAATGGTCACAGGGATCATGGGAACACAGACCAGCAGTACAATGGCGCTGGGGAAGTTCACGAAGCTAAGAACCCCGAACAGGGTCAGCGGAGCCAGCATGGCATAGAAAAACTGGGGCAGGTAGGCACCGAAATAGGTTTCCAGCTGGTCCACACCCTCCACAGCCACCTGCACCACTTCCGAGGTGTTTGCCTGCTCTTTATAGGAAGAACCCAGCAGCAAGAGCTTCCGGTAGATCATTTCCCGGAGGGTTTTCTTGACAGCTTTGGAACTGAGATATCCCATCCGGCTGGCAGTTGTTGCACAAACAAAGCGCACGACAACTGCAACCGCTGCAATCAGTGCGGTCAGGGCAATCTGTCCGTCACCGGTACCTTGCGCAAACAGACGTTGCAGCATCCGGGCAATGGCACCCATCATGGTGATATTGGCTGCCAGGGAAACCCATTGGCAGATCACATTCCCGGCAATATACTTTTTACTTTCCTTGACTGTGTTAATCAGTCGTTTGTTGATCATCATAGACATTCCTCATTTTGTAGTTAGCGGCCGCTAACCACTGTGTTTAAGAACAGCCGCTGACGCATCCTCGAAATGGGTTAGCGGCTGCTAACTATCAGAAAGATAATACCACAAAGACAGCTGATTGTCAAATATTGTTTTTCTGTTAATTTGACATACCGCTGCTTTGCAGGCGGGACCCCTGTTTGGACGGTGTATTGGTGGAAGGCAAAAACGGGTATGAGTATGAAGCGGAGCAGGAATTCTGTGAACTACTGGATACCATATTAAGCAGTCCTGATTGGTGCCATACTGCCCAAACGCAAAGCAAAGAGATTGCAGATACCTTCGACAAAAGCAGCTTTGCAAAGAGAATCGAGGATGTATATGAATCTGTTACCATATAACAAGACAGCCTGTGCAGAAGATTTACTGTACAGGCTGATTTTTCTGCAAATTAATATTTCAGAAACAAAACTTGAACTTTTCAGAATAAACCCACTGGTAGAATGATGCCATCAAATGAAACAAAACACAAATTCAGATCAAAAGGAGATTATTGTTATGGCAAAGTTTGCAGACCACATGGAGAAAATTGAGAACGGCGTAGTGGAAGGCTACAAGAAGATCGAAGACGGTGTTGTTACCGGCTACAAGAAGATTGAAAACGGCGTTGTGGAGGGATTCACCGGCATCACCGATAAGATGTCCAGCGTCACGCTGGATGAAGAGGGCAATCTGAAGACCGGCAAGGTCGGCGAGGCTGTTGTGGGTGCCTACAAGAAGGTGGAGGATGCTTTTGTAAACACCTTCATGGCCAAGGAGGGCGAGACCACTGAGGAAGCAAAGGCTCGCGTAACTGCCGGAACCGAAGCTCGTCAGGCAAAGATCAAAGCCGATATGGAAGCGCGGGAAGCTGCGCAAAAGGCTATGGTTGAAAAGAGCCTGGAAGCCAGCCGCAATGCTGGTAAGAGAAATTAACATTTCTTAAACATTTCGGAAAACATTTACAAATCCCGGTGGGGTAGAATGCTCCCGTAATAAGGAGATGGATAGAGATATGAACGAAAACACTTTTTCTTACACTTATAGCGCCCCCGAGAATCAGGAGGTGCTGAACATCCGGAAGAAATACTTGCCCCGTGAGGAAACAAAGCTGGAGGAACTGAAACGGCTTGACAGAACCGTGCAGAATTCCGGTGTAATGGAAGCTCTGATCGTAGGAGTGGGCGGTTGCCTGGTCTTTGGCGTTGGCATGTGCTTTGGCTTAGGTGTCTTCGGCCCTGTTACATGGCCGTCTGTGATCTTTGGTCTCATTGGTACTGTAGGCATGATCTTTGCTTATCCCGTAAACCGCAAATTCTACAACAAGGTGAAAAATCAGCATTTGCCCCGTATTTTGGAACTGACCGCCGAACTGACCGGCAATCTTTAATCAGATAACCACCCAGCGGGAGCAACCCTCCCGCTTTTCCTGCTTTCAAAAATACAAAGGAGTGATCACAATGAATGCAATTGAAATACGCGGGCTGACCAAAAGCTTCCGTGGTATGTATGCGGTAGATCATTTGAACATGACCGTCCCCGTTGGTGCCATCTATGGCTTCATCGGCGAAAACGGCTCCGGCAAATCCACAACCATGAAGCTGCTGTGCGGCCATTTGGTTGCGGACAGTGGTGAAGTAAAACTGTTCGGCAAAGAGCACACCCATCCCGGCGTCCGTGTCCGTGTGGGTGCGCTGATCGAGGATCCCGGTTGTTTCCCTGGTTCCAGCGTCTATCAAAACCTGGTAATGCAGTGCATCAATCTGGGCATTGAAAACCGGGACGAGGAGATCCGTCGTGTGCTGGAGATCGTCCGTATGGAGGAGCATGCCCAGCTGAAATTCAAAAAGTGCAGTTTGGGTATGAAGCAGAGAATTGGCATTGCCATGGCATTACTGGGTGATCCTGTTCTGCTGATCCTGGACGAGCCTATCAACGGTCTGGACACCGACGGTATGCGGATCATGCGGGAAATTCTGGTGGACATCACCCAGAAGTATGGCTGTACCGTTCTCATTTCTTCCCACATTCTCGGCGAGCTGGAAAAGATCGCTACCCATTACGGCATCATCCGTCAGGGCAAAATGATCATGGAACTGTCCGCCAAGGATATGGACTCTCGAGCCCAGGTCTTTGTTTCCCTGAAAACTAGGGATATGATCGGTGCCAAGCAGGTACTGGCAGCTAAGTTTGCCGATGTCCGGGAAGAAGCGGAGTATCTGCGGGTTTACGATGTGGACGACACCGCCGCCATCGTGGATTACCTGATGAAAAACGGCCATGTGGTCAATGAAATCAAGAAAAACAAGATTGGCCTTGAAGAATACTACATCGAACTGATGAGCCAGAAGGAGGGAGCATAATGGCACGGGAACTAAAATTTGATTCTCCCAGCTTCACCAGAAGACTGGGCGGCATGCTGGGCGTTGACTTCTACCGCCTGTTCCATACCCCGCTTTTCTACATCTTCCTGGCCATTGCCGCCATTATCCCGGCTATGGTTTCCGGCTTTACCTCCATGCCGGATCAAAACGGCAATGTGATGGAGCCTCTTTACCAGAACGCATGGCAGATCATTGCTGCCTCGGAACCGCTCTATGTGATCCGGAGCATTGCGGATTATGCCAATATGAATATGGTGTTCATCTTTGGCGGCATCATGGTGTCCATCTTCATCGGCCACGACTATAAGAGCGGCTATGTCAAGCAGCTGTTTACCACCCACGCGAAAAAGCAGGACTATATGATGTCCAAGACTATCGTCTGCGCCTTTGCCATGGCCTGCATGTGCGTGACTTATCTCATCGGCGGCATCGCGGGAGGTTTGGTGGCAGGCTATCCCTTCCAGGTCAATGTTGGCAGCTTGATTCTTGCCATTCTCGGCAAGATGGTTATGTCGTTAGGCTGGGCAAGCCTTTACACCTTCCTGAACATCATTTTTAGAAGATACTTCGGTGTTTCCATCGCATCCTCTTTTTTCTTCGGTACCGGTATTCTGATCATCGGCGCTGCGGCTATCGTGGAGAATCTCCAGCTTCCCACTGCGTTTTTGAATATATTCCTGTACGGTTCCTCCGTCAACGCTTGTCTGGTAAGCAACATCGGCACGCTGCTGATCTGCGCCATCGTATCTGTGGCATGGGCCGTTTTCTACAATGTGCTGGGCACACGGATCCTCTACAAGAGCGATGTGTACTAAGGAGGCGGGTTATATGAATGCAGTAGAAATCAGAAATCTTTCCAAAAACTTTGGCCCCAAGCAGGTGGTTTGCGGCCTGAATATGACCGTTCCCATGGGCGCAATCTACGGTTTTATCGGTGAGAATGGCTCCGGTAAATCTACCACTGAGAAAATGATCTGCGGTCTGATTCCCACAAGCGGCGGATCTATCAAGCTGTACGGTAAGGATTATACCGATCCTGCTGTCCGGGCAAGTATGGGCGTGCTGATCGAAGCGCCCGGTTGTTTCCCCGGTCTTTCCGTGTGGGATAATATGATGCTTCAGGCATCCAACCTGCGCCTTCCCAATGCGGAAAAAGAGGTCATCAAGGTTTTGAAAACGGTGAGAATGGAAGGTGCGGCAGGCAACAAATTCAAGAACTGCAGCCTTGGCATGAAGCAGAGAGTCGGCATCGCCATGGCGCTGCTGGGCAATCCTCGGCTTCTCATTCTGGACGAGCCTCTTAACGGTCTGGACGCTGACGGTATGCGGATCATGCGGGAAGTGTTTGCCGATATTATCAAGGACGGCAAGCGCAGCATCCTGGTCTCTTCTCATCTGCTGGGAGAGCTGCAGAAGGTAGCCACCCACTACGGCATCATCCGTCACGGCAAGATGATCCGGGAAATGACGGCGGCCGAGCTGGATGACAGCTGTCGTACCTATGTGGCGCTCCAGACGGAGGAGATGAACAGGAGCAAAATACTGCTGGGCTGCAAGTATTCCCGTGTAGAAGAAGACGAAGCAGGCTACATCCGTGTGTACGATTTGACCACCCCGGAAGAGATCGTGACATATCTCTACGAAAACGGCATCTGCGTCACTGAGATCAAAACCGATAAGATCGGTCTGGAGGAATACTACATCGACCTGATGAAGGAGGATGCTTGATATGAAAAATAGCTACTTACAGCGCCTTGGCAGTATGCTGAAAGTGGATTTTCGAAGAATGCTCAAGTCCAAGCTTTTCTACATCCTGATCGCCTCTGCTCTTGTGATGCCCATCCTCATGACGGTGATGATGGCCATGATGGACGGCTCCGTTTCTGTCAATCCCCAAACCGGTGTAGAAACCATCGTGCAAGGCCCGGAAAACACGTGGCAGAACATCGGTACGCTTCCCGGCGGTGAAGCAATGGGCGGCAACGTTATTTTTATGATGTGCAACATCAATATGATGTTCATGCTGGTAGCTGTGTTCATTTGCTTGTTTATTTCCGAGGATTTTAGAAGCGGCTTTGCCAAGAATCTGTTTACGGTCCGGGCAAGAAAAGGGGACTATGTGGTTTCCAAGACGATCTCAGGATTTGTCTGCGGCGCATTGATGCTGATCGCCTACTTTGTGGGTAGCCTGCTGGGCGGAGCGATCTCCGGCCTGTCCTTTGGTCTTCACGGTCTGACCACTGGCAATATCGCCATGTGTCTGGTAGCGAAGATTTTCCTGATGCTGGTTTTTGTAGCCATTGATGTGATCGTCAGTGTAGCAGCCAAGCAAAAGGCATGGCTTTGCCTGTGCGGATCTCTCGGGGCAGGTATGCTGCTGTTCATGACGGTGTCTATGATTACGCCCCTCGGCTCTACGGCTCTGCATGTGGTTCTCTGCCTTGCAGGCGGTATCCTGTTTGCTATCGGTTTAGGTGTCGGCAGCAACCAAATTTTGAAAAAGACCAGTTTGGTATAAGATCCCATTAGGGGCTGCATCGCTTTGCCGGCGACGCAGCCCTGTGTTTATGCTTCAAAGCCACAGGATTAACAGCAAGGATGGATAACAAAGACTTCCTTATTTGTAGTACCCTAATCGTTACTGTCGCGTTTTCTGCATGTTTGTTTTCTCAACACATAACGCCTATTGCATAGCGAACATTTGTATGCTATCATGTTCTTAACTACGCCCAAAGGAGTGATGAATATGATAGACACTACACTATTGGACAGCACAGAACCAATCAGCATGGATGCGCTGCAGTCGCTTTTTCAGGCCAATGATTTCAGCACCATAGTTTCCCGATACAGCAACTAGGGTGTTCTGTTGGAAAAGGATGCGCTCTATACGAAAGCAAGCGCTCTCTTTCGGGATGCCTGGAATCAGGAGATGCACAAGCTGGCAAAAAAGAAATCCATGATGAACTTCTCCCAATCGCACCCCATTCGCCATTTGGAGAAACGGGAAGAGTTGCTGGTTGCCGGCACAGTGATGGAACTTATGGAAGACGAAGCGCACTGTGAAATGCTGCTGGACTTGGTTTTCGAGGCCATGCAGGATCAGCTGCATGCAGCCCTGCACGAATACGCAGAGCAACACGGCAGAGACACTGATGCGCTGACGGAAGAAGAAATCGCCGCTGTTGTGGACCAGTTTGCGGACGCTTTTCTTTCCCGCATGATGAACCTTCTGCTTAGGGTACAGCAAGTGCCGGAGATCCTGCAGCTGAGCAGATCTGCGTCCGCCGCAGAGGATCTTGTAAAAACCAGATCCGTCAACTACGATCTTATCAACCACGATCGCCGTTGGAATCATCAACGCACCCAAATCGGTCCGCTGATCCCCCTAACCCCGAAAATGGAAGCGAGCTTGCCCGGTGACTACAGCAAGACAATCAAAGAAGCCCTGGACTACGGATTGGACGCCGTGGAAAGCAACGAAGAGATCGCACAGCAGCTTTTGAACGCATTCGTGGACACACTCGATAATGACGTTGACCGTCAGATCCTGTACATGCGCGCCGATGGCAAAACCCAAGCAGAGATAGCCACCGCCCTGGGATACGCTAATCACTCCCCGGTTACCAAGCGACTACAGCGTCTAAGACCAAAATTTGATACATTCATGGAGCGCATGAACGGAAACTAATCGCAAGCCTCTCAAGGACCACAAAACCTTGAGAGGCTTTCTTTTTTGCTTTTTTATAAAAATTTTTTCAAATGGATGGAACATTTTTCCTTTCTTCTGACGGTATATCAGTAAGCAGAAAATTGGATGTGCATTCTGTTCACAAAAAGAATACTGCTCCCACTTTTTGCAACGGACACGGAAGGAGGATGATGCCTATGATCTACTAAACCGAACTTCAAACAAAATCAAAAGAGAAAGGAAGATTCCATGAACGAAAATGTAACACAAGAATTTGAAAATGACATTGGCAGCTGGGACTGGATGGAACAAGCAGAAAAGTATGTGCCAGCCACCTCAGCTGCTGAACTGATGGAGATGACCATCGAGCCAAAGGAGTTTGTGGTTCGGGAGATCCTTACCCCCGGGCTCAGTATGCTGGGCGGTGCGCCCAAGTGCGGAAAATCCTGGTTTGTGCTGGATCTGTGTGTCCATGTGGCCACCGGCGAGCCGTTCCTGGGATTTCCCGTGACGAAAGGCTCAGCCTGGTATATCAGCCTGGAAGATACCAAGGAGGATCTGTACTGGCGTCTGGATGCCATCACGGACAAAGAGCTTCCAAATCTTTTCCTCTCCACCGAGGATGATCCCATCGGCAATTTGGAAGATGGCCTGGAAAAGAACCTGAACAACTTTATCGAGCAGCACAAGGATATGAAATTGATCGTCATC
>JAZNGJ010000060.1:0-2815 GCA_045576415.1 Faecousia sp.
AGATCCCAACTGGCAAATTGCAAAGCAGCTATACAATGTGGAGTCCGCATTGCAGGAGATCGACGAAAGCTGGGGACTGCAATCCCTTACCCAAGTCACCCCCTACTGCTATCGGAATCCCGCTGGAGATACTATTACTTATTACTGCTGCGTAACCACTTATATGGATGATGAACCTACTGAATATTTTGGACTTAACCATGCTGCATTGGAGCAAGTGGTGGATATTAAAACTCTTGAAAACCGCCGCGACTGTGAAGTAAATGATAAGGAAGCGGTCATAGGAGAACTGGACGGACAGACCTATCTGTGCTGGACAATCTCACCCACATACAGTTGCGTTCTGGAATGCACAGCAGGAAACATACCGGAAGCAGATATTTTCCGGATGGCAGCAAGTGTATCACATACTGAATAATCCAGAGTAAAAAATGGGGTGGCCTCTTTGAGCCACCCCAATATTACGGTTTGAATATGTCTTATACGATTCCCATAGCCATTTCTACCAGCAGGGCGACGACCACAACCAAGGCAGAAATGATAAAACCGTGGATCATGGGGTGGATACCTGCCTTTTTCATGCTGGTAAAGGAGGTGTTCAAACCGATTGCTGCCAATGCACAGACCATCAAGAATTTACTTGCGCTCTTGGTGCCGGACACTACCTCTGCCGGAATGGGGAAGATGCTTGCCACGATGGACATAGCCAGGAAACCCAGAATGAACCAAGGAAAGATTTTTACGATGGAGAAATTCGCTTTCAGTTCCTTGCCGTCTTTCTGGTTGGCAAGGGCTTCTTTACGCTTGATATTGAGCTGAATGAAGGCGAAAGTGATGACAGTAGGAATGATTGCCAAGGTGCGGGTCAGCTTCACCATAGTGGCAAAGTCTCCTGCCCCCTCAGAGAAAGCATAGCCGGTGGCGACCACAGAGGAAGTGTCATTGACCGCTGTGCCTGCCCAGATGCCAAAGGCTTCGTCGGTCATGCCCAAGGCTCTGCCCATAATGGGGAACAGCACGATCATAGCCATATCAAACAGGAAGGTGGCAGACATGGCATAAGCCACATCATTATCGTCTGCATCAATTGTCGGTGCGATTGCGGCAATGGCCGAACCCCCGCAGATACCCGTACCGGCAGAGATCAGGTTGCTCAGCTTCCAGTTCAGCCCCAATGCCTTGCCGATGAAATAGCCGCCGCCAAAGCAGGTCAGCAGAGTGAATACCATGACTGTTAGGGACATTTTACCCACATGGAGAATGGTGGAAATATTCAGCGACAGACCCAACAAGATAATGGCAAACTTCAGAATCTTCTTGGATGTAAATTTCAGCCCGGAAGCAAACATATGGGTTTTGCGCACAAATTGATTTAGAAACATACCGATAAACATGGCGATGACCGCAGAACCGATCAGATGGATGGGAAGCAGGCTCTCCATCCAGCAGGCAAGAGCCGCAATCGCCACCGACAGTAAAATGCCGGGAAACAGCTTAATGATCTTCATAGGTACTCTCCTTCTTTTTACATTTCCGCTTGATTATACCAGCAAAGTATCATAAAATAAAATTATCATTTATTATTGCCCGATAAAATAAAATGATAAGGAGATCGCTATGCTGGATTACAGAGTGCTGACCTTTCTGACCCTCTATGATGAAATGAACTACCGCAGAACGGCAGAGAAGCTGAATATGACCCAACCGGGAGTTACCCAGCACATTCACTATCTGGAAAAATACTACGGTGTGAAGCTCTTTGAATATGACGGACGCACCCTATCCAAAACAAAGCAAGCGGAACAGCTGAAGCGGCATTTTGAAAGTGTTCGCGCCGAGGAAATTTCCCTGAAGGAAGATTTTGTTCAGGCGGACAGGCTTCATTTGCGGGTTGGTGCCACCAAAACCATCGGTGAATTTGTCATCGTTCCGGAGGTAAGAAAATTCCTTCTGCACGGGAATCACTGCCTGGATCTCGTCGTCGATAACACGGAAAACCTTTTGGCGATGCTCTCCCGCGGCGAACTGGACTTTGCCGTGATCGAGGGTGTGTTTGACAAGGAACGGTATCCCCACCACCTGTTCAAGAAAGAGCGGTTTGTGGGAATCTGCGGCAGGCACCATCCATTTGCGGGTCAAACCGTTTCTTTGGCGGAGATATTCCGGGAAGGTTTGATCGTTCGTGAGAGGGGCTCCGGTACCCGCAGACTTTTAGAGCAAGCGATAGCAGACCGAGGATACTCACTGGATAGCTTTCATAGCTGTTCGTCTATCAGCAATTTCTCGGTAATTTGTGAATTGGTTGCCAAGAATGGTGCAATCACATTTGCTTACGAGCCAATCGCAAACAGCCGGGATGATCTGGCAACTTTTACGGTTGACGGAATGGAAATCCAGGGTGAATTTAATTTTGTATATATCAACACAAAAGTAGCAACACCTAAAATAGAAATGCTATTCCCAGAATCAGAGGACGAATATGTTTCAGAATAAAGTCATTGTCATCACCGGCGGTCAGACAAGACTTATGATCTATCACGGCGATCACAGATGGACATTAAATCCCTGAATTCGAATATGAAAAGGCTCCTGTCCACTATTGAGCAGGAGCTTTATTTTTCATTTCCTGTGAAGTAAAAACGATTTGAGGGATCATCATTCAACCTTCAGCATACGGTAACCGATGCCGATGTGGGTCTGGATGTACTGGGTGTCAGAATCCTTTTCGATTTTCTTGCGGAGGGTTGCCATGTGTACTCGTAGGGATGCCATGTCGCTCTCCCAGGAGCTTCCCCATATTTTGTCGGTCAGATAG
>JAZNGJ010000061.1:0-5625 GCA_045576415.1 Faecousia sp.
GCTGAACCAGCACCTGCAGGAGATCGAGGAAACCGCCAGGACGAGGATCGAGCAGATGGTATCCCAGATGGCACAGACGGAGGGCTTGACGGAGGAACTGAAAGCCACCGACCCGATGAAGTGGGTGGGTCTGATGAACAACTTCAAAGCATCGGCGGAGGAACAGATTCTGAGGGAACTGATCTACGCATAGAGCCGGAACCGGCGGCACCGGAAATTGTGCTGACTGCCGATCCCGAACTACCGCCGCTACTGGAGGAACGGTTCATAACCGCCATTCTTGAAAACCGGGAGGATGATCTGAAATCTCCCAAAAAAGAAATTCAAAATTTCTTCCGGGAAAACTACGAACAGAATAAACGGGCCGAGTATCTGAAAGCTGTCTATCCGGACAGGTTCACAGAGCTGATGGTGGATGGAACACGGATCGGATACAAGGCAACAGATGACGGACTTCTTATGTGGGAGGGTGCTTACCTTACCCGCACTAAGGAGTCCATTTTTTCATGGGGCATTGTTGCAGAACTGACCGGAAATCTTATCGACCAGGGCAGTTATTTCTTCCGTCCCAAAGTAACCGCACCGCCCAGCTATGAGGAACAGCAGATTTCCTTTATGGACGCAGGCTATGCCGTTCCCGAACTGGATGATGACAGCCAGGTATCCTTCTTTTCTCAGCCGGAGCTGCCACAGCAGGTTATCGACGAAGCCCTTTGCATTGGCTTCAATGACCGGGACAGCCGCCTGATCATCTGCGCCTACTTTATGAAAGATAAGCCGCTGGAAGATAATGCGGCCTTCCTGCAAAAGAAGTACGGAACCAACGGTGCCGGTCTTTTCATCAATGAGCGGGAATACGCAGTCTGGTATGATCCGGAGGGTATCCGGGTATCCACCGGCCGCAGCGCACAGAAACGTCATGCAACGCTTCTTTCCTGGACGCAGGCTGCAAAACGCATCCGGGAACTGCTGGACTTGGGACGGTATATGCCCCAGAGTGAACTGGACCGGGTGCAAGATTTTGAACGCAAGGAAATAGCGGATGCGCTGATTTTCTGCAGACGGGAATTCAGCGAAGCGGCAAAAGAAGCCGGGTATCTTCCTCTGACCACTTTGGCCTACTCCCTAAAAGGCGGCTTCCCGGAAAGCGAAGCACAAATGAAGACACTGCTGGCAGATCCTGCTACCCTCAGTCAGCTGGTGGATGAATGGACTTTGTTTGCTTCTGTCCACGCCAGTGACCGCAGTATGCTTCGCAGCCGTTGGTATGATCCAAAAGCAATTCTTCAAAGACTGGAAGATTTACAACGGGAACCTATGATTTTTACTGCCGCCGAAAGATTTGACCCTCAGCGGCAGTTTTATATTTCCGACGATGAACTGGATAAGTTGGTGCTTACTAATGACGGAGATTATCGTCTTGCTGTATATGCTTTTTTTGCCAACCATTCCGAAACAAAGGAACGGGAGAAATACCTGTCCCATTACCATGGAGAATACAGCGGCAGTCACACAGGCAATGACAATACCACCTACACCTACAAGCAGCTTCATTTCAGCCATGGTGGAATCAGCCAGCCCCACGCCCAAGTGACACTAACCTGGAATAAGGTATTGCGCCGGGTGGAATCGTTGATGCAGTCCGGGAAATGGCTCAGTGAAGCAGACCGGGCGGCAATGGGCGATTATGAGCTGAATCAGCTTGCGAGAACCATTCACCACTTTTTCTTTGATGTTCCGGATGACATTCCCAGACCATCCCAGTATGGCTTTTTTGAATTTACAGAAAGCGTAAAGGAGATTCAGCAGCAGCTTGGGGATCCCCATCGTGTCCGGGAAATCTATGAAACTATGATGCTTCCTGCCTGGGAGCGGACGGATCAAGAAAACCGGCACTATGATAGGATGCGCTCTGGACTGAAAGCAATGCAGCAATACCTTTCCGGCACCTACTCTGTGTTCGGCAGACAAGGCCCGATCAGGCCACTGCCCGAAATCATAGCTATGGAACCAATCCCGGAATCCAAACCCGTAGAGCGAAACCCGCTGGAAACAGCCAAGCACCTTATCAATGCGTATACCCAGGAAGTCTTTGGGCAAGATGCAGATTTTTCTGACCTGTCTAATGTACCTTTGGCATATGGTTCCACCTCTGACAGCGAGTACACGGTTGAGATTTTTGCAGACCTGTCTACTTTTCGGTTGGTATATCAGGTTGACCACAGAACCGTCCATGAGCTTACCTGTAAGGACTTACAGGAGCTGAACGAATATCTTGCCAATCTGGAATTTGACCAGATGATTGCCTATGCGGAAGAACGCTTCCTTGCCGCTCCGGAGGATGTTCTGGATACAGTTGATCCTGCTGAGATTCGTGAGAAGTTGGCAAAAAGGGGTATTGTGGACGGTGAATTGGTTGACCCGGAAGCACTGAGTAATGATCCTTTCATCCAGCAAGTGGTGGCAGATGTGGAAGCCATGGAGCAGGAACAGCCTGCTGTGTTGGTGCCGCCCCAGGCCAAACCCAAGCGGGAGCATATCACCTTTGAACCCCTCTATCCGGACATTCCCAAGGAACAGCGAAACAATTTCCGCATCACCGATCCGGATTTGGGTCATGGCTCTGCTGGTCAGAAATATGCTGCCAATGTTGCTGCCATCCGGAGGCTGAAACGGATCGAGGACGAGGGCCGACTGGCTACCCCTGTGGAGCAGGAAATCCTTTCCCGGTATGTTGGCTGGGGTGGTCTTGCAGACTGCTTCGATGAAAAGCACCACAAATATCCGGAGCTGAAAGCATTACTTTCCGAAGAAGAATTTGCAGATGCCAGAGCCAGCTCCCTTACTGCCTTCTATACCTCTCCGGTCATCATCCAGGCCATGTATCAGGCATTGGAGCAGATGGGATTCAAAGAGGGCAATATTCTGGAACCTTCCTGCGGTGTGGGCAACTTCCTTGGCATGATCCCGGACTCCATGGCAGGCAGTCATGCTTACGGTGTTGAGTTGGATTCCATTTCCGGACGGATCGCCCAGCAGCTATACCAGAATAGTTCCATTGCCGTGACCGGCTTTGAAAAGGTGCAGATGCCCGACAGCTTCTTTGATGTGGCCATCGGCAATGTCCCCTTTGGTGATTTCAAAGTGCTGGACAAGCGGTATGACAAACACCATTGGCTGATCCATGATTATTTCTTCGGAAAGACATTGGATAAGGTCAGACCCGGCGGCATCGTGGCATTCATCACTTCCAAAGGCACCATGGACAAAGAAAATTCCGCTGTGAGAAAATATCTTGCACAGCGGGCTGATCTGATCGGTGCCATCCGGTTGCCCAACGATGCGTTCAAACGCAATGCCGGTACGGAAGTCACTAGTGATATTCTGTTCCTCCAAAAGCGGGACAGGATGACGGATATTGAACCGGACTGGGTGCATCTGGACACCGATCCCAACGGCATCCGAATGAACAGCTACTTTGTACAGCACCCGGAAATGATTCTGGGTGAAATGGTCATGGATTCCACCCGGTTCGGTATGGACAGCACCTGCAAGCCCTATCCCGAAAAGGATTTGGGCAGGCAGCTTGCGGAAGCAGTATCCACACTCAATGCCCAGATTACCGAATATCAGCATGAGGAACTGGAAGAAGATGATCGATCCATTCCCGCTGACCCCAATGTACGGAATTTCAGTTACACCATTGTCGATGGCAAGGTTTATTTCCGGGAAAACAGCCGCATGAATCCCGTGGAGGTTTCTGTTACCGCAGAAAACCGTATCCGTGGTATGATCCACCTCCGGGACTGTGTACGAAAGCTCATTGACTACCAGACCGAGGGATATCCCGATGAGGAGCTTCAGCGGGAGCAGCGCAATCTGAACGACCTTTACGATGACTATACCAAGAAATACGGTCTGCTGTGCAGCCGGGGCAACAGTCTGGCCTTTAGCGATGACTCCAGTTATTTCCTGCTGTGTTCTCTGGAAGTGCTGGACGAGGAGGGCAACTTTAAGCGCAAGGCAGATATGTTCACCAAGCGTACCATCCGTCCCCATGTTGCTGTTACCACTGTAGACACCGCCAGTGAAGCCCTTGCGGTATCCATTGCAGAAAAAGCACGGGTGGATATGCCCTTTATGGCAGAGCTGTCCGGTAAAACCGAGGAGGAACTGGAAGCAGAGCTGACAGGGGTTATCTTCCGGAATATCCACACCGCAGAAAGCAAGGAGGATATTCCTCTTGCCCATACCAATCTGGAACGGTATGAATTTGTCACCGCAGACGAGTATCTTTCCGGTAATGTGCGCCGCAAGCTGCGTATGGCAAAGGCTCTTTATGAAGCCGCATCTGGTGTCAACCTAGAAAATCCTAGAAAAACCGAGAAAATTCTAGGAAATATACAGGCTCTGGAAGCTGTACAGCCGGTAGATCTGACTGCAGGTGAAATCGGCATCCGGATCGGTGTCAACTGGGTACCCAAGGAAATCTACGAACAGTTCATGTACGAGGTGTTCGGCACCAGCAGCTATGCCCGGTATAAGATCAAGGTTCTGTATTCGCCCCACTCCGGCGAGTGGAATGTGACCTCCAAATCTATGGATGGCAGCAACATCAAAGCTGTCACCACCTACGGCACCGAGCGGATCAATGCCTACCATATCTTTGAGCAGACGTTGAATCAGAAAGATGTCCGTATCTTCGATACCAAGATCGATGCCAACGGCAACGAAGTCCGGGTGCTGAACAAAAAGGAAACCGCCATTGCACAGGACCGGCAGGAGCTGATCAAGGCCAAATTTGCGGAATGGATCTGGAAAGACATTGACCGACGGGAACGGCTCTGCGGCATTTATAATGAGCTTTTCAATTCTCTTCGGCCCCGTGAGTATGACGGCCAGCATATCCGCTTCTCCGGTATGAATCCAGAAATCTCCCTTCGGAAGCACCAGATCAATGCCATCGCCCACATCATGTACGGTGGTAATACCTTGCTGGCCCACGAAGTCGGTGCCGGCAAGACCTTTGAAATGGTTGCTGCAGCTATGGAGAGTAAGCGGTTGGGTCTGTGTACCAAATCTCTGATCGTGGTTCCCAATCACATCACAGAGCAGTGGGCGGCTGAATGGTTGCAACTATACCCTTCAGCCAATATTCTGGTTGCAACCAAAAAGGACTTTGAAACCAAGAACCGCAAGAAGTTTTGCGGCAGAATCGCCACCGGTGATTATGATGCCATTATCATTGGTCACAGCCAGTTTGAGAAGATCCCCATGTCCAAGGAGCGGCAGGAAGCCATCCTGCGGCGGCAGATCGACAGCATCCTGGACGGTATCCGGGAAGCCAAGCGGAACCATGCGGAGAACTATTCCATTAAACAGATGGAACGGACACGGAAATCTCTGGAAAACCGGCTGGCCAAGCTGAACGACCAGAGCCGCAAGGACGATGTTGTGACCTTTGAACAGTTGGGTGTTGACCGGATCTTCGTGGATGAAAGCCATTATTTTAAGAATTTGTTCCTGGCAACAAAAATGCGGAATGTGGGTGGTATTGCTCAGACGGAAGCGCAGAAGTCCTCTGACCTCTTTATGAAGTGTCAGTACCTGGACGAGATCACCGGG